>CACZTE010000157.1 GCA_902784045.1 uncultured Eubacterium sp.
AGATATGAAGTCTCTACTCAGAGAACAAATTACAAAGCTGGCGGGGCAGGACAGCCACCGCTTTCATATGCCGGGGCACAAAGGCCGCGGCGCGTTTTCGGCGGTCCTTGACATTACGGAAATCGAAGGGGCCGATAATCTGCACGACGCTCACGGCGTCATTCGCGACGCTCAGGAATCCATCGCGGCGCTTTACGGCAGTGAGCATTCTTTTATTCTGGTCGGCGGCAGCACTGCCGGTAATATGGCGGCAGTTCTTGCTGCGGGGGCTCCCGGCGTGCCGATGCTCGTGGCGACCAATTGTCACCGTTCGGTTTTTTCCGCTTTGGCCCTCGGCCGCATTGACGCGCGGTTTATCGATCCTGTTGCCAACGATGAAACGGGACACGCCGACGTCATGACGGCGAACATCGTGCGGGACGCCCTTGACAAGCATCCCGATGTCGGCGGCCTGGTGATGACATCTCCGGGTTATTTCGGCAATGTCAGCAATGTCAGAGCCATCGCGGAATTGCTCCACGCCCAGGGCAAATGGTTGATTGTCGATGAAGCTCACGGCGCCCATCTTAAATTTTGTAAGGCGCCTTACGCGGAAGACGCGGTAAGCGCCGGCGCCGATGTGGTCATTCATAGCGCCCACAAATTGCTGTCAACATGGAATATGGGATCGCTCTTACATCATCGCGGCACCTTAATCGACGTTGAAGTGCTGTCCCGTTATCTGACGATGCTGCAGAGCTCCAGCCCCAGCTATCCCATTATGATTTCCGTTGAGGAAGGGGTCATCGAAGCCGCGGAGCGCGGCGCCGAACATTTTGAAGCCATTGCCGAAAGGCATCAGGAAGTTTATGCCGCGCAGGATCAAAACGCCAATATTAAACTGTATCAACCCGATGATGATTATGATTACAGCAAGTGGCTGTTTTTGGTTGCCGACGGAACGGGACGGGCCCTGGCCAACCGTCTCCAGCGCAATTACGGCATCTTTTGCGAAATCGAATATCCCGAGCATTTACTGGCTATGACGGGGATGGGAACCACCCAGGCCGATATCGACGCGCTTTTGATGGCGGTTTCTCTCAGCAATTATCCCCTGCGCAAAAAAGAACAGCAGCTTAAGCGTGAAGGTTTTGATATGCCGTCGGACAACAGACTCAACCAAGATGTTCCTCTGTGGCAGGCGGTTTTACCGCAAAAAACGGAAAATCTGCCCTTGTCTGAATGCGAAGGACGCGTTTCCGCCGCCTTTGTCATGCCCTATCCTCCCGGCGTTCCGGCCCTCATTCCCGGCGACCTTATTTCCCGGGAAATGATCGACTATATTCAAGATGTCATCAACGACGGCGTGACCATGGTGGGCTTGTCAAATGGCCTTATGCCGGTTCTTGCCAAATCATTTTAACGCGGTAGAGATTTTAAATGATTATCGGAAGGGTTTTGAGCCGCTGCATGGGTTAAGCGTCTGATCGCTTCATTTGTTGAGATAATTATCAAGGCTTCATCGTCAATATCAAAGACAGTCAATTGTCAATCAAATCAGAGCGGTTTGACCAATCATCAAAAAGGCTCTCGATTCTTCCGATACTTGAGATAGAAGGAGAAAAACCATGTCAGATCAAGAATTTCGCAAACTAACCACGGTAACATCGAATGTGGAATATGATTTGCTCAAAACATTTTTGGAATCGGAAGGTATTCCCGTCATGTATAAAGAACACGGATTCGGCGGACCCATCCGCAGTGTGTATTTCGGCAATCTCAAAACCGCCAATATGGAAGTTTATGTTAACGCCGAAAATTACGACGCGGCCAAAGCCCTGCTCGACACGGATTTTTCCGATCTGGTCGATCAGGAATTTGAAGATTCCTTGGAAGAACCGTCGCCGGCGCCTGCGTTGCCAGGCGGCAATGACGAACAATCCTAAAACCATGTTTAATAACATTATCGGGCAGGACCAGATCAAAATCGCGCTGACCGGCGCGATTAAACGAAACGAAGTGGGGCATGCCTATCTTTTCGCGGGGCCAGGCGGCTCGGGAAAGCGTACCATCGCCGAGACGTTCGCTAGAGCAATCTTGTGCACTGGTGAAGAGGAAAAGCCTTGCGGTGTCTGCAAAAGCTGTTTGCTGACCCAAAAACATCATCATCCCGATTTAATGCATGTCGTCCCTGACAAGGGAAACATCAAAATTGAGACCGTTCGGGAAATGATGCGTTATTTTGCTGATGTGCCGCGCCTGGAGCACAATCGAGTGATTATCATCGAAAACAGCTCGCGTATGACGGTTCAAGCTCAAAACGCGCTTTTGAAATCCCTGGAAGAGCCTGAACCCGGACACGTTTTTATTCTGACTGCCGAAAGCGCGGGCGCGCTTTTGCCCACCATTGCTTCGCGGTGCCAATGCTTTAAGCTCACACCTTTAAACGACACGCAGATGACGGCGTTTTTAAAAGAAAAAGGATGTCCGTCCGATCGCGTGCCCGCCGTGATTGAAGAAAGCGAAGGCTTGCCGGGACACGCTTGTCAAATGATGGAAGAGGACACGCATGATCCGCTGAGGGATTTGGCTGTTTCCGTCATTGATGATATACAAAAGGGCAAGCGCTCATCTCTGTTCGATTTTGCCGAAAAGGCCGCATCAGAAGATGATAGAGGCATCGGGATAATGAAGCATTTGCTGCGTTTTTTTTGACGGACAGCTCAGTGAAAATCTGATAGGCGTTCAGGCTGACCTTGCGCTCCATCCTCAGGCCATTATAGACGCGTCGCAATGTCTGCTTGAACTGAGCGTTCGGTTAAACGCCAACACCAACGCGCGCCTGCAATGGGAAGGGGCGCTGCTCGGTATCGCGAAATGCTTTGAAAGATATCAATAGAACAATGAAGGAGATACATCCATGACCACCAGAGTCGTCGGCGTTCGCTTTAAGAAGGCCGGCAAAATATATTATTTCGACGCACAAAACCACGAGATCAATCAGGAAGATCACGTCATTGTCGAGACCGTTCAAGGGATGGAATACGGAGATGTGGCGCTGACGCCCCGGGATATTGACGAGACGCTGATGAAAAATCCCATCAAACCCATCATTCGCGTTGCCACCGATGAAGACGATTCTAAATATTCAGAAATCAAAAAGCTCGAAGAAGAATCGCGTATTGTCTTTGAGGAAAAAGTCATTGAGAACGGCTTGGACATGAAGCTCATTAACGCGGAATACACTTTTGACCAAAAAAAAGCTATTTTCTATTTTACCGCCGAAGGGCGCGTGGATTTCAGAAAACTGGTTAAGGATTTGGCATCGGTGTTTCGCGTGCGCATTGAGCTTAGGCAAATCGGCGTGCGGGATGAGGTGAAGCTGATGCACACCCTGGGCATTTGCGGCAGAAATACCTGTTGCAGTGAATGGCTCGGGGATTTCACCCCGGTATCCATTAAGATGGCCAAAGAACAGGGCCTTTCCCTTAACTCCACCAAAATATCCGGTGTTTGCGGAAGACTGCTTTGCTGTCTGACGTTTGAGGATGATTTTTATCGGAGCATCACTAAAAAAATGCCTAAAATCGGCAATTGGGTGACAACTCCAGACGGTGAAGGGCAGGTTTACCGGTTAAACGTGCTGGAAGAAAAAGTATTGGTTCGCCTTGTGATGCCCGGCGACGAAATGGAAATTCGAAGCTACGATGTGGATGAAGTGGTTCGCTCCGGGGAAAAACACGCGCTGGCCAACAATCTCAAACAAAAACAGCGCAATCTGGAACGAAAGCAGGAACTTGACGCAAACGCAGCCGAACAGAAAACGGGCGAAGACGATCAAGGACCTCAGCGCGGCAAACCCAACCGTTCCAAAAAAAGACAAGGCGGCAAACGGCCGGAAAACACTACCGAAAAAAATGACGTCAATCGTGGCAAACGAAACCAGGCCGGCACGGAAAAGAGCGACGCAACACGCCGGGAAGGCGGCGAAAAAACAAAAGATGACAAAAACCGCAAGCGCGGCGGCAAGCGATATCGTCCCAATCGGGCGAAGAGCGGAAAGCAACGCGGCGGTAAACCACGCCAAAACGCGAAACCAAAGAGCAACTAATTTAAAAGATTTATAAAAAAATAATATATTCGCTAAAAAAAACGGTGTTTTACTCTTGATTTACAGGGTGACTTGAGTATAATTGATAATGTAGATTGAATTTATGAAAGGAGTGTAACACCATGGCATATGTAATTGGTGAAGATTGTATTGCT
>CACZTE010000158.1 GCA_902784045.1 uncultured Eubacterium sp.
GTTCAGCAATTTGACGAACGGGCGACACTCTCTCCCGAAGAGCAGCGCATGGTCGATGATTTTGCCAGACAGATCGACATCACCGACACCACTGCCGTCATGCAATACGGTGCCGGTGCCCAACAAAAAATCGCCAGCTTTTCCGATTCAGCGTTGGATAAAGTCAAAACCCAAGATCTCGGCGAAGTCGGCGATCTGCTTGGCGGTATGGTCACGGAACTTCGCAAATTCGATGTCGATGCAGAAGACAGAAAGGGCTTTAAATTTTTCAAAAAACAGCATAACAAAATCGAAGCGCTTCGCGCCCGTTACGCTGAAGTGGACAAAAACATCGGAAAGATCTGCGACGTCCTCGAAGGCCATCAAATCAAGCTGATGAAAGACATCGCGACGATGGATCAGCTTTATGACATCAACTTAAACTATTACAAAGAACTTTCGATGTACATCGTTGCCGGTAAACAAAAGCTTCAGCAGGTGCGCACCAACGATTTGCCCCGGCTGGTGGAAAAATCCAAAATGACGGGATTGCCCGAAGATATTCAAGCCGCCAGTGATCTTGCGTCTATGTGCGACCGCTTTGACAAAAAGCTTCACGATTTAGAACTGACACGTGTGGTAGCCATGCAAATGGCGCCCCAAATCCGCATGATTCAAAACAACGACACCCTGATGGCCGAAAAAATTCAGTCATCGCTGGTCAATACCATTCCGTTGTGGAAAAGCCAGATGGTTATTGCTCTCGGTGTGGCTCACGCGACAGAAGCCGCAAAGGCCCAAAGACAGGTAACGGATATGACCAATGAGTTGCTTCGCAAAAATGCCGAAACCCTCAAAATCAACACCATTGAAACAGCCAGAGAATCGGAACGCAGTATCATCGATATCGAAACCCTCAAGCAAACCAACCGCGCTCTGATTACTTCTTTTGACGAAGTGCTCAAGATTCAGGAAGACGGACGCGCCCGTAGAGCTCAAGCCGAAGTGGAAATCAAACAAATCGAAAACGAACTGAAACAAAAACTCATCGAAGTGTCACAGAAAAAGCTATGAGACGCGACAATCAGAAAATGAGACGCAGCCGCGCGCTTGCCTCAGGGCTGGCCGCGGTCTGCGTCCTTGTCCTTTTATCCGGTTGCGGCATGCTTGGGAAAACCGAATCATCCGTCTATACATGGCCGGTGTGCAAAAACACCGAAGGCGTCCCCAAACCGGACTACACCATAGATTACGCCTTTGACGAAGACGGGGAAACCGGCATCGTTTTTACAGATGTCAGTGAGGAAGAAGCTAGGCAATATCTCAGACAGATCAAAAACGCCGGATATACCGAAGTGGAATCGAGCTCGGAAGTAGAAGGCGCTATCTCTTATGTTGCCAAACGAAGCGACGGAGAAAGACATTTGTGTTATACCTATGAACCGGATGAAAAGCGGTTATCTATTTTCATCGATACCTTTAATATATGATACAGATTGCCTGACGTATGTTAAAAGAAAAATGATTACGTGTTTTTCGCAAAAAAATTGCTAATAAAGCGAAAATTGAAAACGAATCACAATCTTGAAAACGAAAAATTATTTACATATTGACTTTAAGATTTTCAATTGCTATAATATCACCCTTTACATTTCACCTTTTCTGTGCTATAATATTCCCAGATTATCAGTGAGGTGAGAAAAGCATGCAGAAAAAAAAGGCAACGATCAGTGATGTCAAACAGGTTGTCAATCGCTACCAGGGTTGCCGCATCAAATTAGAAGCGCACAAAAGCAAAAAAAAGCTTTATCATAAAGAAGGTACCATCGAAGGTGTTTACCCCAGCATTTTTACCGTCATGGTTGATAACGAAAAGAAACCGTCTCAGCGTTTATCTTTTTCCTATTCCGATGTGCTGACTCGCAGTGTCAAAATCAACCTGGTGGAAAACGGTGTGGAAGACGCCACAGCTTTTGCCTTTTAATTATATGATAAACACAACCGCTCGATTTTATGATTCGGGCGGTTTTTCATTGCA
>CACZTE010000159.1 GCA_902784045.1 uncultured Eubacterium sp.
TCGGCTCGTACACCCATACGGTCAAACGCGTCTTGCTGACACTGGATGTCACTGAATCCGTCGTCGATGAAGCCATTGATGAAAAGGTTGATCTCATTGTTTCCCATCATCCGTTTATTTTCAGCGGTTTAAAAAGCATTAACGTCGATTCCGGAAAAGGGAAGGTTATCCAAAAGCTTATCAATCATCAAATCAGTGTCTACGCGGCCCATACCAATTTGGACGCCGCGGCATGCGGACTCAATCATTATATTGCCGATTTGCTTGAGATCCAAAACCTCAAGCCTTTGGTTCTATCCGACGCGGACAGGCTCTATAAACTGGTGATTTATTCTCCCGTGGATTATACTGACGCGATTTTAAACGTCTTAGGTGATCATCGCGCGGGTAAACTGGGAAATTATTCTCATTGTACGTTTCGGGTCACGGGCAAGGGGACATTTAAGCCCTTGGAAGGGTCTGATCCTTTCATTGGCGCTCAAGGTCAGATTGAAACGGTCAAAGAAGATCGGATTGAGGCGATTGTTGATATCCATTTAATCGCGCGTTTGCTGGAAGACATTAAAGCCGTTCATCCCTATGAGGAAATGGCTTATGATTTATTTCCAATGGACGAATCGGTTAACCGCCGTCTGAACGGGTTGGGCAGAATCGGGGAATTACATGATCCGCTTTCGCCTGAAGCGTTTATCGCTCATATCAAAAACAAATTGGATTTAGCGCATGTCATCACAACAGGCAATCCGCCAAAACACGTTAAACGTGTCGCGCTTTGCACGGGAAGCGGTTCGGATTTTATCAAAACTGCCAAAGCCCAACAAGCGGATTGTTTTATCACGGGTGATTTGAAATATCACGAAGCGCAATTCGCTGAGGAACGCGGTCTTTGGGTCATTGACGCCGGACATTTCGGAACTGAAAAAAAAGCCGTTGATTTATTCAAACACATCATTGATCACGCGTTTGATGATATTGAGACCATTATTTCAAAGAAGATGAGAAGTTTTCTTCACTATTCTTAAAAATCACGCCATCAATCTCTATCTTTGGCTATATTGCCGGGTTTCGGAGGGTCCTGAGTATTCACATCAAGCGCTGTATCTCTCTATCACATTCAACAATAACGGTGCGCGCAAAGGCATGCTGAGACGCCATCCATGCGGCGCTATTCAAAGACGACAGGGAAACGCGGTCCTCACTTTTTCTTGGATTTTTATCTATGAATTGGGCGGCGCGGCACCTGTGGTCTTTTTTTATGGTGAATCAGAAAAATGACTTTTGCGTCGAGGGGAATTTAAACAGTGAGCGATACAACGTGAAAGGGTGGCAGGGCATTTTCGGACAACGGCGTTGCGCTATGACGATACGATGATGTGATGAGGGTGTTCCATCCGCGCGCTGATGACGGACCTCGGGCGAAGTTGCTTGTCGGCAAATTAACGGCTATAATGGCTATGTTATTTTTTAAGGAGAAAACAAAGGTCATTCTCTTTTATCATACAAGAAACAGGAAAGGATATTTAGCATGTGCGGAAGATACTGGATGGATGAATCCCCGGAATTAAGGGAAATCGCGGAAGCCATGAACCGCTCCCCGTTGATGCCTTTATGGCAGCGGACGAGCGCGGTGAAAGCAACCCATGAAATCCGTCCGACGGATGTGGTTCCCGTGATCGCGCCGAACAAATCCGGCAAGCGGGCAGTCTTTCCCATGCAATGGGGCTATTCGGGAAAGTCTTTGCTGATTAACGCGAGGGTGGAGAGTGCCGCGGAAAAGCCGACTTTCCAAAAGGCCTGGCAACAGCATCGCTGCATCGTTCCCGCGTCCTGGTATTTTGAATGGGAACATCGTCCCGGCCACGGCAAAAGGCGTACCGGCGAGAAGTATCAGATTCGGCCGAAAGGCAGTGCTTTGATATGGCTTTGCGGATTGTACAGGATTGAAGCGGGGTTTCCTCACTTCGTCATCCTGACGCGAGATCCGGGCGAAGCCATTCGGTTTATTCATGACCGCATGCCGCTGATCATGCCTGAGGAGCTGATTGACCGCTGGATCGCGCCGGCGGAAAA
>CACZTE010000160.1 GCA_902784045.1 uncultured Eubacterium sp.
AATATCCCTATATAAAGTTTAACACACCCTGAAGCTTTTTGAAATTATATCATTGCAAATAAAACTAAAAAATTATTTTAAAACCTTCGATTTGATCATATCCATCATTTTTCCTTCTTTTACGAGCCAGATATAAACATTGAGTCGAATGCCAAGAATGATAAACAAACACATCAAATCAATGGAGAATAATAGCATCAACAAGGCGCCTAAAGGTCCGAACAATAAAATATATTTATCTGATGTATTACTCATATAGACAAAAACACGAAAGACAATATTAATGCTGAGAGTAGTAAAAATCGCTCCCGGCAAAGCGTCGCTAAAACGAGTTTTAACCGTTGCCGCGGTGCTAAAGACAAACGCGAACAGAATGATTTCCGATGTCAGAGAAATAAGATGTGTGATTGCTTGGACAAGCATGGATGAAACAAGCGGATTTTGAAAGTCCTTTAGGAGTCCCAGAAAAAACGCGTTGGCGAACATTTGACTGGAAAACATAATAAAAACGATTATTCCGGCGATGATGATGATTTTAACGGCAGTAATGAGATGGCTTGTCCACGTATACCGTTTGGGCTGTTCATACAGGGTGTCAATCACACTCATAATATTTGTGGCACCAGTAAACAAACCGATGAAAAAGGCAACGGCCATCAGAGGTGTGCTTCCGATAATATTAAAATGGGCGTTTTTCAAAAAATACAGGATAAAATTGTAGGGCACTTTCGGTAGAATTCTCCCGAGAAAATTGATCAGATACGTGCCGTAGGCGGAAAAAACATTTCCCTGAAACAAATAGATTGTAAAATACAAAACAGGCAGCAAAACGAGCAGAAAAATAAAAGCCATCTGCATCGCAAGCCCCAAAACGTTCATATCAATAAAATCTTTGACGATAAATGGCGGGATTATTTTGAGGGCTTTTGACAATGTGATATCTTCATGCTCAAAGGTATTTTTTAAGTGATCAATCGGTTTTGGCTGATTCATGATTATACCTCCGATCGGTTTCGGGACGAACCCGCTGATAATAATAATTGATAGACATGCCGATGACAATGATTAGCGACATTGCGTAAATAAAGACCAATAACAACACCACACCTTCCAGCATCAACGCGATATTTTCACTGTCGATAAATGTCAATAAAGGATTTTTGACAATCATACTACCCAAAATCCATACAAACGTGATGAAAATACTTCCCGGGAATACGGTTTTGACGGACAATCTTTCCGGTGGAGCCAGCATAAAAGCGACCATCAGAGCGGCAAATGGAATGGCGTAGATAATTTTATCCAAAAAGTCAAACAATATGTTGTATTCCAAACCGTTTAGCCCCAAATTGGCGGTTGCTTGAGCTGCCCAATAATTAAGGGGAGCATAAATTAACAGAGGGATACTGACAATGGCCATCAAAATGATGAGATTGCGAATGCCGATAAGATAAGTGACGATAAAATTCCGCGTTTCAGTAATATACATCACACGGCAGGTGATGAGATTAAAGGTCCGGATAAACATGGTTCCGAAATGAACGAGCAGAACGAAATATGCAAATGTTGCAAAAGAGGAAATTTCCAGATTGCCGTGGAGGTTAGAAAACTCCAAAATAGTTTTCATAAAGCCGGGCATCATGGTAGAGAACATGCTAAGGATGCCTTGGGCATTGGAGCCGGCAAGTTTATGCAACACAATGCTCACGAGGATGAGCAATGGAATAATAGAAAACAACAATGAATAAGCCAGCTGAGCAGCATAACCGGCCAGACGATTATTATAAAACTCATCTTTTAAGAAGAGAAGTAGATTTTTGATGTTTGACATGATCGTCCTCCTAAAAAATGATGAATAAATATTTAGATATCAAATCCTTTTCGGGATTGTTGATTTTAAGCAAAAACAATCGCTGCTTGTTTTTTATTAGCCGACGGCAAAGGCGCAAAAACGCTATATATTGGTTTTTCAAAAAACGCCGTTTTGCATTGTTGGCCAGTAAAAAATATTTTAACACAACGGGTCAAGTGATAAAGCGCGAAGAAGTGTATAGTTAAAATCGGGAAGATCCGCGATGGATATACTCTTGGCGTTTTTCGCGATTTGTCTGTTTAAAGCCAATTCCTCTTTGGAAAGCAAACAACGAAGAGCGCCATTTCCCGCGCCGTTACCCAGAAGCCTTATAGATAATTCTTTCGGCAAAAGGCCTATGGCTTTAGCGCTGTCTATTTTGAGATAATTGCCGAAGCCGCCTGCAAGATAACAGGCGTCCAAATCGGTCACAGCCATTTCGGTTTCTTTCAAAAGGAAAAAAATAGCTGATTTTACGGCAGCCAGGGCATTTTGCAAAGTTCGTATATCCTTTTGGGAGATGATGATTTCCGTGCCGCCGGGATTTTCCGCGGCTGTCATGAGAACGAAAGCTTTGCCGGATTCGGTATCGATGACGCGATAACCTTCAGGATGCCGGTTGACCGCGTTTCCGGACAAAAAATCGCCTTTGATGTTAATGAGTTTTAATTTGAACAGACAGGCGAGGGCATCGATGATGCCGGAACCGCAAATGCCCGTTGCGGGGCCTTTGTCAATGACAGTGCAGCTGAATTTTCCGTCTTCATAAGAAACGGATTCGATGGCGCCGGTTTCCGCACGCATGCCCATGCTCAGGTTGCCGCCTTCGAAAGCGGGACCGCAGGCGGCGCTACACACTGTCCATGTTTGACCGTGACCCAAAGCGATTTCACCGTTGGTTCCGAGATCGATGACAAGGACAGGTCTTTTGGAGTAGGGGATTGTCGTTAGCAGAGCTGTTGTATCAGCACCGATAAAAGCGCCTACGGGAGCAAGGCTTCTTAAAACGCATTCGGGATGCACGGCTTGATTTGTTTTGATGCTTTCACAATCGAATAAGTGTTCATCTTTGACAGGAGCGTCAAAGGGGTATTTACCAAGGGATGACGGATTTAAGCCCAGCAAAAAAGAAAGCATTGTTGTGTTTCCGGCAAAAACCATATGAATAATTGACGAACCGGGCAAATGCGCTTTTTCCGCGCAAATGTCAATGATTTCGTTAATCGAGCGGTATAGCAGTTGTCTCAATTCCTCTTGATGGCCGTGATCCGATGCGGTGAT
>CACZTE010000161.1 GCA_902784045.1 uncultured Eubacterium sp.
GATAACGGGAAAGCTCCCGGGCTACGTAGGAGCCGGCGATACCGGCGCCTATTATAGCGATATCATACATAGCAATTAACCCTCCTTGAATTAATAATTTTATAAAGAAAAAACCACACAGTTTGCCAACGTCAATCGAAAAAAGAGATCGATGATAAAGTGATGTGCGGTTCTCCATTACACAGCTTCAAATGTTTTTATTATATGATGATATTATATCACATTTTATTGTTCTCAAAAAGAGACAATTGTGATTTTTTGATCATTTCGGTTTTGTTCCAAAGAGCCTTGTGGGAGGTGCTGGCAGCCAAAGCGCCCGCCTCGATACAAGATAATACTTCCGCTTCTGTCTGGATAAAACCGCCGGTAATGATGGGCGCGGAAAGTTCCTCATGAACCTGAGTGATAAGTTTCGGGACGAGGCCCGGTAGAATTTCTACGGCATCGGGCTTGATTTTTTTTGCCGATGTCAGGGCGACGTCCATCGCTGCTGAATCTAACAGAAATAACCGCTGTACCGTTAATAGGCCCTCTTGCTTCGCTTTGGTAATCAGCGAGTTTCGGGTGGAAATCACACCGGTCGGCTTGATTTTTTCTTTTAAATATTTGATAAAATATTGATCCTGTGCATAGCCTTTAACCAGGTCAAGATGCACAAAGGCATTTTTGCCAGCGGCATTGATATATCCGACCATGGTGGCGAGGTTATAGATATTGCCGGTTAAAAGAAAGATAATATTGCAAGGAGAATCGACGGCATCGTGGATGTCCTTGGGATTTCTGATCGCCGCGATGACGGGATTGTCTCGAAACAATAAAAAGCTTTTTCTGGTAGACATAACATGCGCCTTTCTTTGAAAGCCGTTATTTTCGTCGAAGTTTTATCGAATCCGTAAGTTCGGGCCGCTTTGGAATAGTGGGCGTTTAAAAAAACGCGGCGGGCGGCGAAACTATTATAAGATTGAATGGATAACGCGCAGCAATGAAAGGATACAAAAAAACAAACAGAATCCGGCGGGGCGGACCCCGCCGGAGACTTGTGTTCGGATACTAAAATACAGATGTTAAGCCGGAATAATCTTATTCAGCGTCTTCCCAGCCTTTGGCGCGATCAACGGCTTTTGTCCAGCCTTTGTAGAGTTTCGCGCGGGTATCGGCATCCATCATGGGTTCGAAGGTTCTGTCGAGTTTCCAAGCGGCAGCGACTTCGTCCTGATCTTTCCAGAAGCCAACAGCGAGACCTGCGAGATAGGAAGCACCCATCGCGGTGGTTTCAACGATTGACGGTCTGTCAACGGGGCAGCCGAGGATATCAGCCTGGAATTGCATTAAGAAGTTGTTGGCGCATGCGCCGCCGTCAACTTTGAGGGATTTCAGTTGAGTACCGGCATCTTTTTCCATCGCGTCGAGGACGTCTTTGGTTTGATATGCCAAGGATTCCAGTGTCGCGCGGATGATGTGGTTTTTGTTGGCGCCGCGGGTGAGGCCTGTGATGGCGCCGCGAGCGTATGCATCCCAGTGGGGAGCGCCGAGACCTGTGAAGGCGGGAACGACATAGACACCATTGGTGTCGGCAACTTTCTTCGCGAAGTGTTCGGAGTCGGGAGCTGTGTCGACCATGCGGACTTCGTCACGGAGCCATTGGATAGCGGCGCCGGCGACAAAGACGGAACCTTCGAGGGCGTATTCGACTTTGCCGTTTAAGCCCCAAGCGATGGTGGTGAGGAGGCCGTTGTTGGATTTAACGGGTTCGGTACCGGTGTTCATGAGCATGAAGCAACCTGTGCCGTAGGTGTTTTTCGCCATACCGGCTTCGAAGCAACCTTGACCGAAGAGAGCGGATTGTTGGTCACCGGCAATACCTGTAATCGGAATCTTGCCACCGAAGAGTGTGGTGTAGCCATATTCTGCGGATGACGGCAACGCGTTGGGAAGTAAGGATTTCGGAGCCTGGAATTTTTCGCAGAGTTCATCGTCCCATTCAAGGGTTTTGATGTTGAAGAGCATGGTTCTGGAAGCGTTGGAATAGTCGGTAGCGTGTACGCGGCCTTCGGTGAGTTTCCAGAGCAGCCATGTGTCGATGGTACCGAATGCGAGTTCGCCTTTTTCGGCTCTTTCGCGAACGCCTTCAACATTGTCTAAGATCCACAGGAGTTTTGTGGAGGAGAAATACGGGTCAAGGATAAGGCCTGTATTGTCCTGTACATAGTCCGCAAATCCCGGGATCGCCTGGAATTTGTCAGCATAGCTGGCGGTACGGCGGCATTGCCATACGATGGCGTTGTAGACGGGTTCGCCGGTGGCGCGGTCCCAAACAACAGTGGTTTCACGTTGGTTGGTGATACCGATCGCGGCAACATCGTCTGCGGTTGCGCCGACTTTAGCCATCGCTTCGCTGATAACACCACTCTGGCTGGCCCAGATTTCCATCGGATCATGTTCTACCCAACCGGGTTGCGGATAGATCTGGGTGAATTCTTTTTGAGCAACAGAAACGATTTCGCTGTCGTGATTAAAAAGAATAGCTCTTGAACTGGTGGTTCCGGCGTCGATAGCCAATACATATTTTGCCATGGTAAAATTAACCCCCTATTAATATAAAAATAGAATATATTTAACCCGCACGAGGCGGAATTAAATCGAAGAAAAAGGACTGACAGGCGGTGTCATAAAAAAAGAACAGACAACGACCCAAACTTCACATTATTGAATTATAACAAACAATGCGTGATATTGATCGACCCTCCTGTTCTCCTGTCCCGTGTTAAATTATGTATTTATGATAGCACATGTAAAAAATCGTGTAAAGGGTTTGCAAAAAAGAAAACAGTATAAATTTTTACCATGCGCGATTTTCAAAATCGGCTTAATCTCGGCGATGAAATGAATTACACGCATTTGATGTTTGACGGTGACGGACGATGTCCAGCGTGTGGAAAAAAAGCCTTGCGCGCACGGTTTTTTTAAAGCATTGGCTTAAGGAAAAGTCCCGGCGTCAAAAATTTTTCCGTTATTGATTTATCAATCAAATAAGAGCGTGTTATAATAAACTTGAACTTAAATGTTTATCAATTACATTTTAGGAGGGTAATGTTCCAATGAAAAAGTTTATTAACGCGGTAGAAAATGTCGAAACCGAAATGCTTGACGGTATGTGTCTGGCTTATCCCGAATATGTCAAAAGACTTCCCGGCCTGGATGTCATTGTCAGAGCCGAAAAGAAAGAAGGCAAAGTCGCGGTCATCAGCGGCGGCGGCA
>CACZTE010000162.1 GCA_902784045.1 uncultured Eubacterium sp.
CGGTAAAGAAGTCGTCATCTTAGGTTCCGGCGATATCGGCCTCATCATGGCCCGCCGTATGACCTTGGAAGGCGCTCATGTCAAAGCGGTTTGCGAAATCATGCCCTATTCCAACGGCCTCACCCGTAACATCGTGCAGTGCCTGGAAGACTATGACATTCCGCTGAAGCTCTCCCACACCATTACCTTTATTCATGGTAAAGACCGTGTGGAAGCTGTCACTGTTATGCAGGTTGACGATAAATTAAAACCGATTCCGGGCACCGAAGAAATCATCGAATGCGATACCCTTCTGCTCTCCGTCGGCCTCATTCCCGAAAATGAAATTTCCCGCGGCGCCGGCGTCGAAATCGACCGCCGCACCAACGGTCCCGTCGTCAGTGAACTGCGTCAGACCAGCATCCCCGGTGTGTTCGCATCCGGTAATGTTGTTCACGTCCATGACCTCGTTGACTTTGTCTCCGAAGAATCCGTCCTCGCCGGTAAAGGCGCGGCCCGCTATGTCAAAGGCGACCTCAAATCCGAAGACAACTTCACCACCGTCAACGGCGACGGCATCGGCTATGTCGTTCCTCAGCATGTGACCGTCTCCAACATCGACAAAGACTTGACCTTCTATATGCGCGTGCGCAAAGTCTTTGAAGGCTCTGTGGTCAACGCCTATATCGGAGATGAAAAAATCGCGACCAAACGCGCGCAAAAATTTGTGCCCGCTGAAATGGTCAACTTCAAAATTAAGAAGAGCGTGCTTGAAAAATATCCCAACGGCGAAATCAAATTTGTCGTCGAACCGAAGGAGGCGAAAAAATAATGAAAAAAGAAATGATTTGTATTTCTTGCCCTTTGGGTTGCCACCTCACCGTTGAAGGAGAAGACGGCAACTACACCGTCACCGGCAACACCTGTAAAAACGGCGAAATCTACGGTATTCAGGAAATGACTAACCCCCAACGCGTGGTTCCCTCCACCGTTGTCATCAAAGGGGCCATGCTTTCCCGTCTGCCTGTCAAAACCGCTGATACCGTGCCGAAGGCCAAAATCTTTGATATCATGAAAGCCATTGACGAAGTCGTCGTCGAAGCGCCTGTCAAAATGGGCGATGTCGTTTTAGCCGATGTGTGCGGCACCGGCGTTGATGTTGTCGCCACCAAATCCATGCCAGCCTGCTAAATGATAAATGATATTGTTGCCCGTTTGACCGGGCAACACCTTTGACCAAACAAAAACACCGCCTGACCATTCAAGCGGTGTTTTTATTATGCTCTGTTGTTATTCAAATCATGAACAAGGAAAACAAATCCGGAACATCCATCACCATACCGGAAACCCAGCGTGCTGTTTGTTATCCCTGATAGATATATTTCACGTCGTTAAAGTAAACCTCGTCGGTATAGGGGTCGTCCATTCTCACCTTGATTTTGACTTCTTCGCCGTCATCATTCTGCGTAATAAGCGTTCCCGTGAGTCCATGAGCGCCTTCTTCTCCTTCGGGTGTATCCACAGTGAAAGGCCGTTCAGTGGCCTTCTTCCCATCGATATTAAAGGTGATGAGTTTGTCGGCAGTTACGACGGTAATGGTATTTTTCCCATCTTCCGTCGCGTAGCTCCCGCGAATATTGAGAAGCAGACCGCGATCATTTTCGGAAAGCTTGGTTTCTTTGCTCTCTTTGATTTTGTAGGTAGCTTCTGACACGGGACCTTGTCCGCCGTTTAAATAAGAGCGGGCTTTTAACGTGCAGTCATAATTGAGATGGATTTTTTTCTCCTTGTCATATTTCACACTTGCTTTGGTCGGTTCTGAACCGTCAAGGGTGTAGTAAATATCAGCGTTTTCGGCATCTTTGCCCTCCGCGGTCAACGTGACAAGCTGTTCACCGGTGTATTCGCCGGATTTGAGAGAAATTTTGGTACTGGGCCCCGAACTGCAAGCCGATACCGCAAACATAACCGTCGCTAATGCGAAGGCAACCGTTAATGTTTGAAAAACCTTTTTCATTCTTCATTGCTCCTTTCATCGGCAAAAATATAATCAACAATACAACATCATTCCGTTTGAAAAAGTGTATAAATCTTAGCTGATACTTTCTCTAACCAGAATAAAAATTGAATGATTTAAAATATGTCTTATTTATATTTGTCAGGTTCAATCAAAGATATTATAGCGAAATTATAAGGAAAAATAAAGGTATTCTCGCTCAATTATTGTAACAATATTGTAATGAAGTCTTATCATTTTTGACACATTTTGATGGCAATCACAAAAAAATGTTTGGCTTTCATCACCATTTCATGATTTTTGCATTCTCATTCAAAAATACTTTTTTCCACATTACACGTATCGCCTTAAAACCGCATACAAAAAAACCCCGTCCACTTGACGAGGTATCTGGTTTATTCTTGTATATTAAAATTGTATGTCGGGAAATATAACAGCGCGTCGACGTTTTTGCTGTCAATAATCAGATTGAAATGGAGATGCGGTCCCGTTGAAGCGCCGGTATTGCCGCTGAGTCCGACGACATCGCCTTTTTTGACCTGCTGACCCTGGGTCACTTTAATCTCGGAGAGATGCCCGTAACCGCTGCCGATACTGTGGCCTTCAGCGTCTTTGCCGTGATCGAGTCCCACATAATTTCCATAGCCGCCATTATAGGCTGCCATGATGACTGTGCCGTCGGCCATGGCCAACACCGGCGTTCCGCTTTTAACACCAATATCAACACCTTCATGGGTTGCCGTTCCTCCGGCGGCGACAACGTCCGCGCCGCGGGTTACCTGACCGTTGCTGAAACGGCTGGTGATAATAAACGCTTCGGGATTATTGGGATCGATGGGCCACTGATAGTCACCGAATATCATCCCGTTTAAGCCGTATTTACCGGCAAGGGCTTTGCCGGCCGCGATTTCATCATCGTAAGCCTTTTGCAATGCCGCGGCCTGTTCGCTCTGCTGCTTTTTGATGCTCTCCTGCAGGGCTTTGGCTTCCACAGCCACCTGCTTTTGGGCTTCAAGGTCAGCGTTTTTGCTTTCGATTTGCTTTTTGGTCGCGTCAAGGGCGTTGACCGCGTTGCGGTCCGCCTGGACGACACTGCGAATGCTATCTAATTTTGACAGCATCTGAGAGAAATCCTCCGAGGAAAACAGCACTTCCATATAGCCCGTATCGCCATACATATACATGACGTTGATACGGCTTTCCAGCGCCTTTTCCTGAGCGTCGCGCAAAGCTTCGGCTTCGGCGACTTCGGCTTTGGTACCCGCCATTTGAGCGTCCAACGCGGCGATTTGCTGATTGGTCGCGTCTAATTGTTTATTGGTTTCCGCCAGCTGAGCTTTAACATTATCCAGATTTTTTTTATTGTCGGTCAATGATTGTTGAATCTTCTTCAATTCCGCTTTTGCTTGTTCAAGTTCTTCGGTAGTCGCGGCCAATGTCGGCGTGCAAGCGAAAACGAGAATCGCCAGACACATCAACACGGCCGAAAACCGCTTAATCATATTTTTAACACCTCTATAATGATCATGACAGAACGATTGATATCTGTCTTTTTTTTACACTATTTAAAATGGATAAGGCGTTGAAAGCCCAAACCATTTCCAATTGACATTGTTTAGACATCAAGGAATTTTCTCATTGAAACGAGAGAGCCGACCGATCCGATAATCACGCCGTATAAAATACAGAAAAGCGCGAGAGGACCCATAATTTGACTTGGCGGCACAAGCTGAGCGTTCATCGGCAAATAGACCGCCTGCTGCACATAAGAAAGCAGGAAGTAATAGTTGAGACGAATCAGTAAAAGTGCTAAAAGCGCCGCGATTAATCCCAAAATGGTTCCCTCCAAAACGAAGGGCGCGCGAATATACCAGTTTGACGCGCCGACATATCGCATGACGCGAATTTCACGCCGTCTGGCAAAGCACGTCAGCTTGATGGTATTGTAAATAATGAACAGCGACACCACCGAAAGCACAATGATGAGCGCCACACAGAAAATCGTTGTAAACCGGCTAAAAGTGGTGAGGGCATCCACATATTCCTCCCCGTATTTAACGGAGGACACCCCGTCACCGGACAAAGATTCGGCATAGGCTTTGACTTCTTTAATGCGCATCGGATCCTTAATTTTGACATTGAAGGAAGCCTGCATCGGATTGTTGGACGCGTTATAGCCGTTTAACAATCCCGAATACTCTTTCAGCGACGCGGAAAAATCCGCCAACGCCTGTTCCGCGCTAATATAGGTCACTTCGGTGATTTGGTCGTTGCTTTTGAGTTTGTTTTCAATGTTGGTAATCTGTTCCTGTGCCAGACCATTCGTAAGATAGACCTTTAATTCCAATGACTGGGCGACGGAATTGGTGATATGTTCCACATTGACGGAAAAAACGATAAAAATACCCAAAATTAAAAGCGCCGATAAAATGGACAACACCGACGCCACGCTCATCAGAGAGTTCCGGGTAATACTGCGAAACGTTTCGCGCATAACGCTTTTAAAATAAGCGCCTGCATGGGATTCGTTGTTTGATTTCAATTGATTTCTCTGTCCTTTCATGCGATAGGCTTCGATTATCCGAAGCGGTTATATCTTGATATAAAAGGCATCATCGCTCTTATCTTGAACTTATGTCCAAATTGTAACATAAGCCAAAATACATTTCAACCTTATGACCAAATGTTTCTTAATTTACAGAAGGCGGCGGGGTACGCATCATCTGATGATCACCTCTCTGGTGATGCGCTCTCCCGGGGACACAATTAAAAAATCATCATCCCAATTGCCGGTAATTAATTTTTCGATTGTGCTTAAGCTGCCTTTTGTACGCTCAACAGGCAGTTCTAACGCCTCGGCGGCATCCTCGGCCAAAGGCAATGACTGATTTATAGAATAAGCACCGTCATCAATCAGTGTAAGGGAACGATATCCGCCATATACCGCCTTGAGATAATCCGCTCGGCGTTTTTCATCAAGGGTTTGTTCGAGTTTTTTGAGCTCACGCGTAATGTTTTTTTCGCCTCGCAGCCATCCTCCGGTGAGAAAATAGCGGCCTGTTCGATATCGCGCGTTTCGATGATTTTCCGGCAAAAGACAATCGATGCAATCATGGGCTTTGGGAATGACCAGTGTGGATGTTTGACTGCCAATCCCCTCAAGGCCTCCGCCGCAATAGCCGTAGGCCAAAAGAATATACCGCGTGTCACGAAGCGCGTCGACCGCCCGGCCAATCATACTGCGCATTTCGTCGGGACGATCATGCATGACGGGAAGATAACGCACTTTAATCTGCGGTTTTGTCAAACGGATGACCGCTTCAATCTCGTCTTTCAGCGTCGCGCAGGCTAACATCGATGTTCGCGCGTCGGTTATCATGAATTGTTCTCCTTGCATGGGTTAGCTTTGTTATTATATCGCGGTAATCTCTGCTTTAGCTTAAAAATACGCCGTATCTTTAAGAAAATCATTAATATTGATGATCCGACACATTCTAACGCTTTTAGGTGGGAAGCGCATCTGTTTTTCGTTGACCTTTTCCTCGAAATTAGTTAAACTAAAAACAACTTATCCTGATAATTTATCCAACAATATCATCCGTTTTCAAAGACAACCCCCGTCAAACCGCCCGCGGTTTTCGCGAGAAAGGAAAACCCTATGTCCACTCAACAAAAAAATCTCAACGAAATTCCCGATGAAAAAAAAGCCCTTCGTCAAAAAATCATGGACAACCGGACTATTTCCCGGGAAATTCAAAACGACATTCTTGATACTTTTCGACACAACGAACTCTGGCTTCGGGCAAAAACCGTCATGATGACTGTAAGTTTCGGAACCGAATTTGACACCCACGGTCTCATCAAAGAAGCCCTCGCGTCCGGACGAAAAGTCATTGTGCCCAAAGTTGTTCCGGAATTCGGCGGCCTGGAACTGCGCCGCATAGAACATTTTCCCGGTGATCTCATTCCCGGCAATTACGGCATTTTAGAGCCGGATCCCTTGCGCACGCCCTTTGAGAGCGGGTTTGACCTCGACCTCATTCTGGTTCCGGGCATGGCCTTTACCGAACACGGTTACCGTTTGGGCTATGGCGGCGGTTATTTTGACCGCTTTCTCCCGTCAGTCGGCAAACGCGCCGTCAAAGTCAGCCTCATTGACGAAGCCCATGTCTTCTCCAATCTGCCCATTGATAAGCACGATGTGCCGGTGGATTATCTGTTCACCGAGAGCCGCCTAATTGACTGCATTCGTTAAGCCTTAAACCGGACCGGTCAACCGTTTAATCATCTTATCAAACATTTCAGATGAGTTGGAACGCGGAAAACGATCGCCGACTTTCACTGATTGCTGAGTTTTTTTGCTTGGAAACGGTGAAGATCAATGAGGAACAACCAAAACAACACAGTATTTAAAAAGCGTCAGACCGGCTGACGCTTTTTTGATTTATTTGGTATACGCCTTAATCATTCCATTCCCCACGGTATAATGCGACAAGACCTCCAACGTTGCTTCATCGAGTTCCAGGTTTTCCAGCTTGCTCGCCCGTTTATAGATATCGGCGACACCGCTTTCGGTAATGTCGCGCCATTGGTTGGGATCGTCCTTGTCATCCACTTTGATCCCGAGCACATAGGTTTCACCCGGTTTGGCTGTGGTTTTGTAATCCATGGTGTAGGTGCCGGTGACCTTGGTTTCATCATCGACATCTTCGTAAAGCTCCACCGTTTCCGGCTGATCTGACCCCACTTCCAGC
>CACZTE010000163.1 GCA_902784045.1 uncultured Eubacterium sp.
ACGAATACCATGCTATTGGAAATGCCCTTCGCGCAATGGAAAGAAAATGAATTAAGAGAAGTTATCTACTTAATGGATAGAGGTATTCATCCGCTTTTAGCGCATATCGAACGCTTCTTGCCCTTCCAAAAAGATAAAAGCGTTCTCGAGGCTATTTTAGATTTGCCATTGCTGACGCAAATTAACGCGGAATGCCTCTTGTCCGGCTCTTTAAGACGAAAACGCAAAGTGATTGGAATGCTCAGAGATGGCTATATCAATCTGATGGGGTCAGATTGTCATAATATGACCAGTCGCCCGCCGAATTATGGTGAAGGGCGTCAGATGTTGGAAAAGTATCTCGACCATTATCAGTTAAAGCACATGGAAAATATCGGGTGCGCTGTTTTAGGGATATAAGAGGCCATCATAAAAAGAGCAGATTTTTGTCTTTACCCAGACTAAAGCGGAAGATAACGACAGATCCTCCTTCATGAATGTCGCGGACGCGGATTCAAGGAGAGAATATTTTATAAATTGTCAATCATTTGTAATACGCGCAAACAGTGTCTTTTTGTTTAAAATTAGAAATAGAAGGTCAAAGTTGGATGAATAAAATATATCTAAAAGGCTTGCTTAAACATGTCGATTTTATCCTTTTGGATATTTTCTGTCTACAATTGTGTTTTATTTTGGCGTTTTGGCTCGTTCATGGATTTTCCAATCCCTATGATAGCGCTGCCTACATGTACCAAGCGATTGTGTTGTCTGTTAGTCAAATTATAGTCATTGTATTTTCGAATAATTACAGTGGCATTTTACGGCGAAAGCGTTATGATGAGCTGGTCGCCGTCATTCATTATATTTTCAGTATTTTGGTGTTGTCACTGATTTTTTTGTTTATTGTCAAACAGTCCGCGGAAACCTCCCGTTTGCAGTTCCTCGTAACGTCAGTCATTTTTATACTGTTGGGATATGTGTTTCGGCAGATCAATAAACGTCGCGTATTTCACACCGGTGTTAGCAAACGAAAATCCATTGTTTTGATTACCGGTAAAGACGATGTTCAAGAGGCCATGCGAAAGCTTTACGATCCGCAAATCTATCGAGACTTTAACATTAACGCTATTGTTCTGGTGGATTCTGACGTGCCGATTGACTATGAAGGTATTGATGTGCCGGCAATGCCCTTGAATGACGCAACGATGAAACGGCTCACTCACGCGTGGGTTGATGAAGTCTTTATCCTTCAGCCCGCTACGCTTCCTTTTCCGACGAAGTTGTTTGACTCACTCATGGTTATGGGAATTACAGTCAACTACACAAATAAAGCGCTATCCGATGATCGTTGGCCGGTTACTGATATCAGAAACCTTGGCAAATTCATTGTGCATAGAAGTAGTTTTCGCTTCGTCACCGTTGGCCAGCTTGCTGTCAAACGGGCGATGGACATTTTTGGTGGGATTATCGGTTGTGTTTTTACCGGCATCATTTTTATTTTTATCGCGCCTGCTATATATCTTAAATCTCCCGGACCGATCTTTTTTACCCAGGAACGGGTCGGTGAAAATGGTAAAACTTTTAAAATCCATAAGTTTCGCACCATGTATTTGGATGCCGAAGCGCGTAAAGCGGAATTGCTGGCACACAATAAGATTCAGGATGGTATGATGTTTAAAATGGACGATGATCCGCGTATTATCGGCAGTGAGAAAAAGAACAGACAGGGTAAACCGATTGGCATCGGCAACTTTCTTAGAAAGACTTCACTGGATGAGTTCCCACAGTTTTTTGACATTCTCAGAGGAAAAATGAGTTTGGTCGGGTGGCGGCCTTGTACCTTAAGCGAGTGGGAAAAATTTGATATGCAGCATCGCATCCGCGCCAGCATGAAACCCGGTCTCACCGGGATGTGGCAGGTCAGTGGCAGAAGCACGATTACAGATTTCGATGAAGTCGTTAAATTGGATCGAGAGTATATCGAAACCTGGAGTCTGGTTCTTGACATTAAGATTTTGCTGAAAACTGTTATGGTTTTTCTTTCACGTAAGGGCGCGATGTGATTCGAAAAGATGTTTAACTATTGTCTTTACGATCAAAACTTTTTCGTAAGGATTGATGCGTTTATGTGATTGACATGACGTGGCTAGCGACCTGCTTTGGTTTTCAGCTATCTCTATCAGTTTATCTGGAAGATCCGCTGCCAAACGTTTTTGATCAGTCATGGCAGTGAATCTATCACGCCATGAAGAGATCACTTTATAGCGTTGTATTTGTCAATTGAAAAATGGGCCACTCAACCGTTTTAAAAATGGGCCATTATTTTAGCCATTCTAAAGTTTCTTTTATTCGATA
>CACZTE010000164.1 GCA_902784045.1 uncultured Eubacterium sp.
AACTGCGGTGGGCATTGCTGGCGCGGCGCTGCTTCTTAAACCGCTAAAAGCGATGAGCCACTAAGCGATGGCGTCTAACAAAACTGTTGGCGACGGATTTGACATCAGATTGGTGGATCTTAAATATCCGTTTCTTAGAGAATATCATTTTTGAAAACTAAAAAGCTGCTTTTGTCTGCTTTAAAGAAAACAGGCAAAGGCAGCTTTTGTGATTACAAAATTTAAAGTTTAAGCATTGATGGAGGCGGCAATGGCATCTGCCAAGGCGCAAAGGGCGGCTTCTCCGTCTTCCTTGACAGAGGAAAGCAGACTGACTTTTTCATCAAGCAGCGCGATGTCTTTCATGCTTTCGAGCTCCGCCTGCATGAGGGTACCGGATTTGACGGCCCAGGTGCCGTTTTCGATGATGGCGGCGGTGCGGTTCGATACGTTCAGCGCTTTCATGTCGCTTAAGAGATCGTGCATTGTGGGGAATATGCCGAGATTGTAGGTGACGGACGCCAGCACAAAATGGCTGTATTTAAACATATCGGCGATGACATAAGAGCGATCGGTTTTGGAGACGTCATAGACTTTGACATTTTTGACGCCGGCCTCGGCAAGCTTCACAGCCAAAATATCAGCGGCGTTTTCGGTGTCGCCGTACATGGAAGCGTAGGCGATGACCACACCTTGTTCTTCCGGGGTATAGCTTGCCCATTTTTGATGTTTGTCCACAACATAATCAATGCCCGAACGCCAGATGAGGCCGTGAAGGGGACAGATCATTTTGATATCAAGGGGAGCGGCTTTTTTGAGAAGGGCTGTGACGTTTTTGCCGTATTTGCCGACAATGTTGGCGTAATAGCGGCGGGCTTCGTCAATCCAATCACGAGCATAGTCGACTTCATCGTCAAAAAGTTTGCCGTCTAAGGCTTTGAAAGAACCAAAAGCGTCGGCAGAGAAGAGCACGCCATTCGTGCTGTCAAAGCTCACCATGACTTCCGGCCAGTGAACCATCGGCGCGGCGACAAAGGTAAATTCATGAGCGCCGAAAGAGCGGCTATCGCCGTTTTTGACGATATCGGCATTTTTGATTTCGTAGCCGAATTGTTCGGCAAAGGCTTTGCCTTTGGCTGTTGTGATGACGGTAACATCGGGATAACGCAGAAGTATTTCGCCTAAAGTGGCGGCGTGATCCGGTTCTAAATGATTGACGACAAGAACGTCCAGGGGCTTGCCGTTCAAGACATATTCGACATTTTCGATAAACTGTTTGCCGACAGACCAGTCTGCCGTGTCAACGAGGACGGTTTTTTCATCCATCAGCACATAGGCGTTGTATGAGACGCCTTCCGGTAGGGGATGAATGTTTTCAAACAGCGCGAGTCTGCGATCGCTGGCGCCGACCCAATAGAGATCATCAGTGACTTTTCGTACGTTGTGCATAATCTTTCCTCCGAAAAAGCATATTCTAAAAATTGAACGAACGGAAAACATGATTTCCGGATCGGTTCATCATATTTTTGCTCGCTTTTTTTGCGTGTATTTGATATACAAATATTATATCAAAAATTTTCCGCGCCGCGCAATCTTTATTAAAGAAAGACATGATATAATTTAAATCATATAAAAGACCGAAGGTTGATGAAAAGGAGGCGAACATCTTGATCGACAACAAAACCTTTATCAAAATGATAGACGATCACGAAAAATGGCTTCGCGGAGATGGGGGACAATGTGCTGATTTCAGCGGTATGGATTTGAAGAGTCATGATTTTGTCAATGTAGATCTGCAAAAGGCCAATTTCGAAAGGGCGGATCTTCAGGGCATTATGTTTATCAGGTGCAATCTGGCGTTTGTCAATTTTAAAAACGCCAATTTGAACAATGTTATCTTCTCCGACTGCGAATGCTATCAGACCAATATGCAATCCGTCACGATGAAAGATTGCGAGTTTCGCGGTGTCAAAATGAGCATGACCATCATGACACCCAAAGATGAAAACAAAGAACGCTACATTTCCAAATACGTGACCATTAATGATTGAATCGGATTTTTTCGAATTCTCAATGAATAAAATCTTTTGACTTTTTTCCGCCGTCAACCGGCGGATTTTTTTTTTTTTTTTTTTTTGCATTAATATTGTAGCTTTTTAAATCTTTCATTCATTTCGCTAATATTTTGATTAAATCCGATTTATTATGGGAATTCATTGTTTATTGTTTTCGGTTTGTGATAAAATAACGATTAATTACCCAATATTTGACAAGGAGAACAAATCACGATGTTGGATATCAAACGCATCAGAGAAAACAGCGGCGAAGTTATCGCCGCACTTAACAACCGCGGCGGTGATTTTACCGCTGATATTGAGAAAGCGCTTGAGCTGGATGAAAAACGCCGCGAAATTTTGGGACGCGTCGAAGCCCTCAAGGCCAAGAAAAACGCCGTTTCCAAGAGCATTCCGCAGAAGAAAATGGCAGGGGAGGATCTCGCTCCCGTCTTTGCCGAAATGAAAGCCGTGTCAAACGAAATCAAAGCCGATGACGAAGCGTTGGCCTCAGTGGAAGACGAACTCAGACAGACCCTTATTGTTCTTCCCAATATTCCCAGCGACAGCATTGTTGTCGGGAAGGATGACAGTGAAAACAAAGAAGTCCGTCGTTGGGGAGAACCCCGTGAATTTGATTTTGAACCGAAAGCCCATTGGGATATCGGCACTGATCTTGGTATTTTGGATTTTGAACGCGCGGCCAAACTGACCGGCGCACGTTTTTCCATGTTTAAAAACAAAGGCGCCCGTCTGGAGCGCGCCCTCATCAATTTCATGCTTTATGTGCATACTGTCGAGCAAGATTATATCGAAATGTCCACACCTTATATGGTCAACCGAGAAAGCATGACCGGCACTGGGCAGCTTCCCAAATTTGAGGAAGACGCTTTCCATCTGGAAAAAGAAGATTTTTTCCTCGTGCCCACAGCCGAAGTGCCGTTAACCAATTTTTACCGCGGCGAAATCTTGGACCCCAAAGATCTGCCCGTTCATTTTACGGCCTACACACCGTGTTTCCGCGAAGAGGCGGGAAGCGCAGGCCGCGATACCCGCGGACTCATCCGAAACCATCAATTCGATAAAGTCGAAATGGTGAAGTTCGCGCATCCGGATAAATCCTATGAAGAACTCGAAGGCATGACTGCCGACGCCGAAGCCATCTTGCAAAAACTTAATTTGCCTTACCGCGTTGTTGAACTTTGCACCGGTGATATTGGATTTTCCGCTGCTAAAACCTATGACCTTGAAGTGTGGATGCCGTCTTACGGCCGCTATGTGGAAATCTCTTCCTGTTCCAATTGCGAAGATTTCCAAGCGCGCCGCGCCAACATCCGTTTCCGCGATCCCATCAGTAAGCATACCCAATTTGTCCACACCTTAAACGGCTCCGGTCTTGCCGTCGGACGCACCTTTGCCGCCGTTTTGGAAAATCATCAAAACACCGACGGAAGCGTTACTGTTCCAGAAGTGCTGCGCCATTTTATGGGCAATTTGGACGTCATCACCAAAGAATGACAAAAATTTACAGATACAAAACTTAAGAATACGGGCAAATTTTTTTCATTTTCAGGAAAAACAGTCCTTAATCTTGACAAATGAACGGAATGTGATAGTATTGTTATATATTTAACAGAGCCTTAATCAATTCTGAATAAGGCTGATTCAAAATTACATTTATTTATTTAAACGGAGGGAAAATTATGGCTAAAGAAATTGTTATTGCGAGTGCATGCCGTACCGCTATCGGTACCATGGGCGGTTCCTTGAAGAACACACCCGTTGTCGAACTCGGCACCATTGTTATTAAAGAAGCAATTAATCGTGCGGGTATCAAACCCGAAGATGTCGATGAAGTGCTTATGGGCTGCGTGCTTCAAGCTGCTCAGGGTCAAAGCGTTGCGCGTCAAGCCGCTGTTTACGCCGGCATCCCCGTTGAAAAACCCGCTCTGACATTGAACAATCTTTGCGGTTCCGGTCTGAAATGCGTCAACCTCGCTGCCGATATGATCGAAGCAGGCGATGC
>CACZTE010000165.1 GCA_902784045.1 uncultured Eubacterium sp.
TGTCTGGGTGTGGCGCAGTTTGGTAGCGCGCGTGAATGGGGTTCACGAGGCCGGAGGTTCGATTCCTCTCACTCAGACCATTTTTTTTAATCAGGTGATTTTATTATGAGTCAGCCATCATCAAGAAAAGTAAGTAAGCAGGTCAACAGGCGGCGATTGCCCCGCCTTGGCCTTGCTTTTTTTTTCATCATCCTTGTTTTGGGCGGATTTTTATACAATCAATACCGCCGGGCCGCCAAGGCCTTTGTCAGCGCGGAAACCTATCATTACACGGTGGGGGCCAGGCTTTATGAGTTTAAGAGCGTCGATTATGTCATCGTTGACGGGCTGAGCGGCATTAAAACGCTGAAAAACGGCACCAAGGTCAACGGTTATATGCCGCTGACAAGTGCGCCGGGGGTGGTGAACACCCATTATTTGCAAAACCAAATCGATACGTTGTCCAAAATGGAATCGGACCAGACCTACAACCATCGCCGTGATACCGCGCAGTCGGTGATTGACAGAGTGGGCAGTCTTACCCGGAAAAAAGGGCAGGACACGACCTTTGGTGACGATACGTTTAAAATGAATGTCAGCAGATATTTACCTTATGACGCCGCCGAGATTAAGGCCAAACGCGAGCAGCTCACCGGTCTGAATGACGGTAAACCAAGACAGATCGTGCTTCACGATCTGGGCATGCAGGCCAGCGGATTTTATTACGACAGCATCAGCGGCTATGATAAAGTGGTCAATGAGAATTTGCTGCCTTATATGTCTATGGATTTTTTGAAACAGTTAAACACCACGGACCGCAGCACCGAGGCGGCGGTGTGTATTATCGGCAACAGCCGAATTTACGCGGCTTTTGATATCGGAAGCTCCGAGGCGCTCATCAGCGAAAGCGATGTGAAAGCCTTGAAAAAATCCTATTTCGGCGATGATACCAATCAAAAAAGCGAGGAATACTATAAATTTTTATCCGAACGGGCAGACATGGTTTATCAGTATCCCGAAGTGACCATTCACAAAAACGGCAAGGACTATAAGGCCTATCTGGTGGACGTTGTGCAGGACGGCACCGCCCGGATCGCTGTGGTTGTCATTAAGGACTATCTGGAAGATTTTGCCGGTGAAACGGTGTTTAACGCCAATGTGGATATTGATAATTACCGGGTATACCGCATCCCGCGGACCGCTGTGTATGAACGGGGCGATAAAAGTTATATTCACGTCATCGAAAAAGACTTTTTTGAGCGTGAGCAGGAAATTCATATTAAAAAAACCGACGGCGGCGACGTGCTGCTGGAGCCGGCGGAAAATCCCGATTTAACCACCGGCACGCCCTACCGCAAATATGTGTGACAAAGAAAAGACGGCCCCGCGGGGCAAATGAGGTGTCATGATGGAAAACAAAACACAATCCGCGATTGCTAAAAACATTGCGGACATTCGAAAAAACCTACCGGATGATGTCTGCCTGGTGGCGGTGACAAAATATCACGATCTGGCGGAAACCCAGGCGGCGGTGGACGCCGGCGTTTGCGATTTGGGCGAGAACAAGGTTCAGGATATGTTAGCCAAGCAACCCCAAATTACCGGCGATGTCCGTTGGCATTTTATCGGACATCTGCAGTCCAACAAAGTGAAATACCTGATCGGCAACGTTTTTCTCATTCATTCCATCTCATCTTTGAAGCTGATTAAGACTGTGGAAAAGGAAAGCGCCAAACGGGACGCCGTCACGGATATTCTACTGCAGTTTAATCTGGCGGAGGAGGACACCAAATCCGGATTTTCGGCGGATGAAATGGACGAAGCTTTGGCTTTGTGCGCCGAATGTCCCCATGTCAACCTGTCTGGACTCATGTGCATCGGCCCAATGACGAAAAATCCGTCAGATATATTAAAAATATTTACACAATTAAAGCAGATGTATGATACAATAAAAGCAACATATTTAAACGGTGTAAATTCTATCCGGTTTTTGTCGATGGGCATGACCGATGATTATCCCATTGCGGTTTCGGCAGGGTCCAATATGGTCAGAATCGGAAGAAAAATTTTTTATGATGAGGAGAAACAGCATGGCTAACGAATCCTTAAAAGACAGATTTAACAACATGATGGGTTTTGGCGGAGAAGAAAAGTACAACGATGATCAGTATGTAGAAGGCGATGACGCCGTAATGGATGAAGAAGCGACTGATGATATCGGTGCTCGCGGCGGCGCTTTGGCGGGTCTTTCCGGCGGTGCTGAAGTGTTGGTTTTGGATCCCGAATTTTTTGATGACGCCCCCGGCATTGTCAACAAAATCAAAGAAAACAAAACTGTTGTGGTCAATTTAAAGAATACCGAATATGAAGACGGCCGTAAAATTTTTGATTTCTTAAACGGCGCTGTTTTCGCTTTGGAAGGCTCGATCAATAAAATTGCCGATAATGTGTTTATTTTGGCGCCTTCTGTTGTGTCCGTGTCCAAAGAAATGGATAACAACGGAAAAGACGGCTATATCACGCCGCCCATTTTGGAATACGAATCCGACGAGTAAGCACAGTTTTACACGATGAACCAAAGCCGTCTCACATCGCGGGGCGGCTTTTTTGCATGCAGTTATGAACGAAAAAAAAGAATCCTTTTTATACGCGCGCATTGACGATGCCTGCAGGGCTTTGTACAGGCCCGTGTACTTCGGTTTTTTCAATTTGGCTGAACAGGCCGGCCTTGAAAATTATATCCGAGGACAAAGGGTTGCCCATGTCTTTCACGGCGGTTTCCCCGATTGCGAGCGCAAGATGCTCTGCTTGTATCCCGACGATGTTGATCCCGATGAACTCATCTGGCCGATGGCGGCGCTGCGCTTTTCAAGAGATTTTCCCATGGATCACAGAAATGTGCTGGGTACGCTGATGAGCCTTGGCGTCACTCGGGAAAGTCTGGGAGATATCAGCCTGTCGGACAATGAGGTGCAGGTGATATTTAAAGCCCATTTGGCCTCATTTTTAGAAAGGGAATTTGTCTCTGTCAAGGGTAGGACAATTAAGCCCGCCTTTTTTGAATATGACGGCATCCGCGCCTATACCAGGGCTTTTAAAGAGATGAATATTACGGTAAGTTCCGAGCGGATTGATTCGGTGATTGCCCGCATTTGGGGGCTGTCCAGGCAGGACGCGGCGACGGCGATCAGGCAGGGCAGAGTACGGGTCAATGACGCTGAAATCAGTAAGCTCACGGCTAAGGTGAAACCCGGCGATATCATTGCCCTGCGTGGAAAAGGCAAAGCGGCGGTGGACGATTTTGACGGAAGCACCAAAAAAAACAGACTGCGTCTACGCGTTAGAAAATATATTTGAGAGTGAAGTGTAAAAAATGGGGACGGCTTTTTTGACCGTTGGATTTCGGGTTGGACAAAGGCTTTATAGATTGGTCCGCTTTCGTGTTAATGTATGTCAAATAGGAGAATGCCATGGATGAACAAATCAAACAATTTTTCGCGTCTGAGAATGACGCCGGAGAGCGACTTGACGCGTCGGCGGCAAAACGGGCGGGCCTGTCCAGGCAATACGTCAAAAAGCTCATTGACGCCGGCGACGTGAAAGTAAACGGCAAAACCGTCAAAGCGTCATACAAATTAAAGGCCGGAGATGAAGTGGCGATTCGCCTGCCCGAAGCGGAGCCCACAGCCGTTTTGCCCGAAGATATTCCGCTTGACATTGTATATGAAGATGCTGATTTGCTGGTGGTCAATAAGCCTTCCGGCATGGTGGTGCATCCGGCGCCCGGCCATTCCGGCGGCACATTGGTCAACGCGCTACTCTATCACACCAAAGATTTATCGGGGATTAACGGGGAGCTTCGCCCCGGGATTGTTCACCGGATTGACAGAGATACGTCGGGCTTGCTGGTGGTGGCCAAAAATGACATCGCCCACCGGGGGCTGGCAGCCCAGCTTTCCGAGCACGCCATGGACAGACAGTACCGCGCTGTGGTGTGCGGTGTGGTGAGCGCGGAGCGCGGAACAGTAGATATGCCCATCGGCCGTCATCCTAAAGACCGCGTGCGCATGGCGGCGGTGGAGGGCGGCAAACCGGCGGTGACGCATTTTGAGGTGGTGGAGCGCTATGAACGGTTTACGCAGATGATTTTCTATTTGGAAACCGGCAGAACCCATCAAATTCGCGTTCACATGGCGCAGATCGGCCATCCTGTGGCCGGCGATCCGCTGTACGGCGGCGACAGAAGGCTTTCTTTTCACACCGAAGGACAGTGTCTGCACGCCGAAGTTTTGGGCTTTATTCATCCCACGACGGGAGAACACATGCGTTTTAGCGCGTCGCTGCCCGAGGATTTTCTTGAAGTGCTGCGCGCCGTCAAGGGTGAAAAGAGATGAGTTTTTTCTCTGAAATGCTTTATGAATGTTGAATGATTTTCGCGGTGTAACCCTTGGCAATAAAGAATAATAAGCGGCATGTTGATGATATCAGGGTCAAAAACACTATCAAAACGATGTAAGATACAATATTACATAAAATATTTTTTCAAAATGAGGTGACAGAATGAGACATGAATGTAAAATTACGGTTTTGGAGACGAAATGTTTTCCCGAGCTTCAAAAGCAATATCTGGCTGATCCCGGTTCCGGCCCTTGTCCGTTTTTTAAAGCGGGGGATGAATTTATCTTAAAGCGCACGCCGGAGCGGGACGATTTTTATCATCTCATGAACGGCAAATTCTGCGGGGAA
>CACZTE010000166.1 GCA_902784045.1 uncultured Eubacterium sp.
GATTTTGGCTTTTTTATGAGAAATTCAGGAATTTATCCACAATTATTTTAGTTATCCATAGAATTATCCACTTATTTTGTGTTTTTCCACGGAAATTGTATGCATTTTCATGGCGATTATACACATTATCCACAACCGGCCACATCTTGTGTCAAGCCTTTTTTGTTAAAAAATTTTGCAATTATAGGCAATGGCCATCTGTTATTTGGTAGTCGCGGCGCGGATTAAACCGTCAAAGAGTGGGTGCGCTTTGTTGGGGCGGGATTTAAATTCGGGATGGGCCTGGGTGGCGATGAAATAAGGATGATCGGCAAGCTCCACCATTTCAACTAAAACGCCGTCAGGAGATTTTCCGGAAAAAATCATGCCGGCTTTTTCCAATTCGTCCACATAGGCATCGTTGACTTCATAACGATGGCGATGACGTTCGGTAATTTCGGTTTTACCATATACTTTTTCCGCCAGAGAGTCTTTTTTGAGCACACAGGGATAAGCGCCGAGACGCATGGTACCGCCCATATTGCTGATTTTTTTCTGTTCTTCCATGAGGCTGATGACCGGTGTGTCGGTATCAGGTTGAAGTTCGATGGATGCGGCGCTTGGCATACCGGCAACGTTTCGCGCGTACTCGATGACAGCGAGCTGAAGCCCCAGACAAAGTCCGAGGAAAGGAACCTTGTTTTCCCTGGCGTAACGAATGGCTTCTATTTTGCCTTCGATGCCGCGGTTGCCGAATCCGCCGGGGACCACAATGCCATCAACACCGCCTAAAATACGGTCGATGTTTTGAGCGTTTAAATCTTCCGAATGAACCCATTTAATGTCCACTTCGGTATTGTTGGCGATGCCGCCATGACGCAGGGCCTCGGCAACGGACAGATAAGCGTCATGCAGTTCCACATATTTGCCGACAATGGCGATGGTCGCCTTTTTTTCAAGGTTTTTGGCATTGTAGACGAGATTTTTCCACTCGGCCAAATCGGGCTTATTTTGAGGCAGGCCGAGTTTGGTCGTGACCAGATCGGCCAATCCAGCTTTTTCCAGCATGAGGGGGACTTCATAGAGCTCCGGCGCGTCCAGATTTTCAATGACAGCGTTTTGATCGACGTTGCAGAACAGACTAATTTTTGCTTTCATATCCGCTTCGACTTCCTGTTCGGAACGCAGCACAATGATATCGGGCTGAATACCGATGGAGCGAAGTTCTTTGACCGAGTGTTGCGTAGGCTTGGTTTTAAGCTCGCCGGACATCGGCAAATAGGGCAAAAGCGTTACATGAATATATAAGGTGTTTTCCGCTCCCAAGTCACCCCGGCATTGACGGATGGCTTCAAGAAAAGGCTGGCTTTCGATGTCACCAACGGTTCCGCCGATTTCAGTAATGACCACATCGGGATTGGCGTCGCTCTGGGCCACGCGCTGAATGCTTTCTTTGATCTCGTTGGTAATGTGGGGAATCACCTGCACTGTACCGCCGAGATAATCGCCGCGGCGTTCCTTAGTGATGACATTCCAATAGACTTTCCCAGTGGTAACATTGCTGTATTGCCCCAAACTTTCGTCGATAAACCGTTCATAATGTCCAAGATCCAGATCGGTTTCCGCGCCGTCATCTGTCACAAAAACTTCACCATGCTGATAAGGACTCATCGTCCCGGGATCAACATTAATATAGGGGTCAAATTTCTGAATGGACACTTTAATGCCCCGCGCCTTTAAAAGACGGCCGAGGGAAGCAGCCGTAATCCCTTTGCCAAGAGAAGAAACGACGCCGCCGGTAACGAAAATGTATTTTGTTTTCATGATTATGCCTCCGTAAAAATAAAAAAGTCACTGCAAAAGCGGTTTTTTTTTTGCAGTGACAAACACACTCATCAATATACTATTATTTTACAGGATACCCCGCAGATTTCAAGAGAATTTTTTTGCTTTTAAATCCTTTATTCTTGAGTATCAAGCCATCTAAAACTCTCAAGGAAATAATCCGGTTTGAGAAAACGAGATTATAATAGCTCAACGATCGAATATCTATGTTTTACGCTCAAAAAATCCCGTGAAAGCCTAGAAAATTTTCAGTTTTCGTTTCGTGCGCGCATCCGAGCGTGAAAATCCGACGCGCCGCCAGATTCGGACAAATCCGCAAGCTCCTCTTTAATCTTCCCAAGTTTTTCTCTGTCGCAAAGAAAAGTGATTCTGTCTCCCGGATGCAGCACAGTTGTACCGTGAGGAATAATCACCTCGCTGTCACGGCGCACCTCAACTGCTAGGCATCGATCGGGCCAGACAATTTCCGAAACGGCAGCATCATCCAGGAGAGACCCGTCGCTGACCGTCACGTTAACCAGCGTTTTTTCCGACGCGTTCCCTTCTGTGACGGGATGCACATCATGCTCACCGCGGGAGATCATATGATGAAGAAGGGCATCAAACAATGGTTCAGATTTGAAAAAGGACGCCACCAGTTCAGCAATCAAAACAACCATAACTGCATACACCAAATGATTTAAGCTGCCAGTCAACTCAATCGCGAGAACAACCGCTGTGAGCGGTGCCCGGCAAATGGCCGTGAAATAGCCCGCCATCGCCAAAATAACAAAATTGTTGATCAAAGCACTGTCCATTCCCGCTGTGTGAATAAAGATTTTGGCAAAAATGCCGCCGGCGTAAGCGCCGAGGACCATCATAGGTGCGAGGGATCCGCCAGGCGCGCCGGAAGCAAAGCAAATCATCGAAAAAACGAATTTAACAGCAAAATAAATCAACATGAGCTTTAGCCCAAGACTGCCATCCGTTAGGAGTTCAAGCATGTTGTGGCCATCACCCTGAACGACAGGCATCACAAATCCCATCACGCCAGCCAACATAAAGGGAATGACCGGATGAAATCGCTTGGGGATTTGCTTCGGAATTTTGCCGTAACACTTCCCTGCAAAAAACATCGCGTGGTTAAAAAGGACACCAGCAATGCCAATGAGCACGCCAAGTAGCAGCACATGTCCGATGTATTTGAGTTCAAGTGAGGAAGTCAAAGGAATGTGAAAGACCGGCGACATGCCGAAAATCCACTTGGACACAAAATCCGCAGAAACTGCGGCCGCCATCGCCGAGAAAATCATCGTGATTGAATAATCCTTGTGCATTTCCTCCAGGGCGAAAACCACACCGGAAAGCGGACAGTTAAAAGCCGCGGACAGACCGGCGCTGGCGCCGCAGGTAATCAGATAACGTTCCTTCAGATTATCCTGCTTTAATAAACGGGAAACCCCTTTCCCTGCCATGGCACCCAGTTGAACCGACGGTCCTTCCCGACCGACGGAAAGCCCCGCGACAATGCAAAGGAGGCTGCCGGCCAGCTTGCCGATAATCACTTTAAGCCACGGCATATCAAAATAACCTTTGAGTTCCCCTTCCACTTGAGGAATACCGGAACCGGCGATATAGGGCTCCCATTTAATTAACGCGGCCACCGCCAAAGCCATCAATAACAATAGCGCAAAATAAAACGGTATAAGCCAACCATCGGCCGCGCTTAGCAAAAATTCGCGAAGCTCAGCGGAATACACCATCGCGATGCGATAAACAACGGCCACAGTTCCTGCCGCTACACCGACGATTACACCAAACCCGGAAAGTCTGAGCCTGTTCTTTCGCGTGTCTTCTGTGAGATAGCCGATGATTTTAGATGAATCTCCCTCTGACATGACATTCCTTTCCCGCGTCAGCCAAATCAAAATCCGTATCATCCATAGCCGGCGCGATTGTTTTTAGCTTTACTTAGTCGTTATTGATTGTATCACAAACATGAACCGACACGTCTATTTATTTTTAACTTGATTTTAACGTCACGTCTTTCCAAAACGATTTAAATCCGAACGACCTGCCAACGAAAGATTTTTATTCGCCCGGAAAATTTTATCAGGCAACAACAATCTTCGAAGTGGTTTGACGTTTATCTTTTCGATTCGTATATTTCACTTTTGCCATAGAAAGCCTCGTTTTAAGGATATCGCTCAACCAAAAATGATAAACGCAGTTAACCAAAAAAAACGCCCCCAACAGGTTTACGTTGCCCTGTCCGGGGGACGCGTTGTTTTTTCAAACTTTTGGCCAAACGCAGATTAAAAGGCGTTGTTTAAATGCTTTATGTCGGATCGTATGACAAGGACTGTCTGTGACACAAGGCCGTGAGAGGAAAATAACTATGCCTCGTCTACTCCGGCATGTTTTTGTAGAAGATTTCGAGCATTTCCGCGGTGGATGCCGCGCCAGGATCGAGATGACCCACAGCTCTTTCGCCGAGACGCATAGCGCGTCCCTTGGTGGCAATCATATCACGAGTGGATTCTAGGCCCTCTTTACCCGCTTCCACTGCCTTAGCCATGGCGGCCTTCGGCGCATCGCCAGCTTCATTAGCGGCCTTCAGCGTAGAAAGTGCCGGCATCAGGGTATCGTTCATCGTCTTTTCACCGATGGTGGATTTCCCGCGTTTTTGAATGATGGTAATTCCCTTGTCCATCATTTGAATAAACTCATCGAAGGTCGCGCCTTCATCGGGCCCTTTTGCTTTAATCGGAAGACCGAATTTCATAAAGAAACTGCCATATAAGGGGCCGGCAGAACCACCAACTTTATCTAAGAGCGCTTTGCCGACATTTTTATAAAAGGTATTGACGTTTTCCACGGACCATTCGTCAACATGCTTGGCCACTTCGCGAAAACCGATGGATAAGTTCATGCCGTGGTCGCCGTCGCCGATTGCGGAATCAAGTTCCGTAAAATAGTCTTTCCTTTCTTCCGCCCAAGGGATTAAATCCTTGATGACGTTGATAAAATACTGTTTGTCTAAAATATATTCAGCCATACAAACTCCTTTTTGAAAATGAACAAAAGCGGACGGCTTTCCGTCCGCCGGATGCATTAGACCTGTGTGAAATACGGCGCGTTGCAGGGATAGTCGAGCAGTGCTTTGAGTTCGTCATCGAGTTTGACAAGCGTGACGGACATCCCGGCCATATCCATCGATGCGGCGAAAGGACCGACAAGGCCTTTATAGAGTTTAATGCCTTTTTCTTCCAATATTTGCGCGACACGGCGGAAGCAAATATGCAAGTCCATCAGCGGTGTAGCGCCGAGACTGTTAACCAACACATACACTTCATCTCCGCTTTGATAAGGAAGGTCTTCTAAAATCGGTGCCATGATTTCATCGATAACTGCGTCGGCAGGTTCGATTTTGCCTCGGCGCACACCGGGTTCACCATGGATGCCCATGCCAATTTCCATATCGCCGTCTTCCATATCAAAGATCGGGCCGCCTTTGGACGGTAATGTAGCGGAAGACATAGCAACGCCCATGGAGCGGGTCACATCATTGCAATGAGAAGCCGCTTCAACAACTTCATCCAGATCTTTGCCCATGGCGGCAGCAGCGGCAGCGGCTTTGAAAACAAAGAAGTCACCGGCAATTCCGCGGCGGTCAGCAATATTTTCGGAAGAAACCACATCGTCGGTGACGAGGACGGTTTCCACACGGATGTCGTCTTCTTCATCAGCTTGTTCGGCACCCATGTCAAAGTTCATGACATCACCGGCATAGTTACCATAGAGATAAATGACACCTTTGCCGTTATCTACGGCGCGGGCAGCAGCATAACAAGGATCCGGAGACGGCGAGGTGTTGATGTTTCCGATGACAGCGGCATCGGCAAAGCCTTCTCCAACATAACCCAAAAACAGCGGTTCATGGCCGGATCCGCCGCCAATAACCACACCGACTTTGTCTTTGGTTCCGGCGTCTTTGGCCAAGACAACACGGCCCTGAGCTTCATCACTGTCGTCCATTTTAACAAATGTTCCGTGAGCGGCCACATAGCCTTCAAGCATTTCCTTTTCAACGTCGTAGGGATCGTTGATCAATCGTTTCATTACCATAATATTATCCTCCTCATGTTACATTTTCGGGGATAAACTCGCGACCGAATCAATTCGCAGGGCAACCATTCATCCTTTTAGCGAAATAATCTTTCGTAAAAACGTTATTGTTGCCCGACAAGCCGCTCGGCATAACTGCTCCCCGACAAGTTTTTATTATATCGCGGCTTTCGCCGGTATAATCTTAGATCTTGTGCAACTGTGCCGCAAGTTTGGATTCTTCTATCACTTCTTCAGCAGTTTCGGCAACACATGCTTTCACCACACCGTAAAAGGCGCCTTCCACCAAAGGCGCGTCAACAATGTGCACGCGTTTCTGCAGTTCTTCATCAACCATTTCAAGAGCTGTTTCGGTGCTGAGTACAGAGCTACCGAGATCGCAGTAAACCAGAATGTTTTTAAGTTCGGCCATTTCTTCAATGGCTTCCATGACATTCATCGCGTTGGTGCCGAGACGTCCGTCCCCGGTTCCCCCCACCGCTTTGATGACCACATTATCGTCAGCCATTTCACCGATGAGTTCAGCCACACCGTTGGCGAGCTGTTCGCTGTGAGATACTAAAATGATGCCGTTTGTTGCCATATAAGTCCTCCTTATGAATAATGAATGCGTTAACTGATGATATATCTGTGTTTATTTTATCAGAGTGCGAGCAAAAGGTATACCAAAACTAACCCTTCTCATCGCGAAATGAATATCTTTCGCTTCTTTTCAGATTTTAATCTTTTACTTAAAAGACGCGCTTTATTCATCCAGCAGCCGGGAAAGTCCATCGGTATCATAGGCAAAGCGCATGGCAGTTTCCCGGGTAACGGCTCCTGACCTTACCAAAGATGCCAAATGCGCGGAAAGGGTATGCATGCCTTTATCTCTTCCGGTCTGAAGAACGGAGGCAATCTGATGGGTTTGTCCCTCGCGGATCATGCTGCGCACGGCAGAGGTCGCCACCAATACTTCATGGGCCGGTGTTCTTCCCCCGCTTTTCATGGGAATCAGCCGCTGACAAAACACACCGCCGATGACAGTCGAAAGCTGTGTGCGGATTTGTCTTTGTCCTTCCGCCGGAAAGACGTCAACAATGCGTTCAATACTTTCCGCCGCGCTGGTTGTATGCAGCGTGGATAACACCAAATGACCGGTTTCAGCCGCGGTCAGAGCCGATTGTATCGTTTGGCGATCGCGCATTTCCCCTACCATAATTACATCAGGATCTTCTCTGAGGGCATCGATGAGCGCCGTAGCGAAGCCATCAGCGTCGGTGCCGATTTCCCTTTGATGCACAAGAGCATAGGGATGAGAAAGCAGATACTCCACCGGCTCTTCAATGGTGACAATGTGGCCGCCGTCCCGAGCGGCAATGGCGGAAATCATGGCCGCGAGGGTCGTCGATTTTCCACTGCCGGTTGGCCCCGCAATAATCACAAGGCCCGAAGGCAGACGAGTAAGCTTTTTCAATATATCGGGAAGTCCTAACACGTCAAAAGCAGGCACGGTCATCGGCAATAATCGGATAGCTGCCGCTGTTCCGCTTTGGGTTCGGTATAGATGAACACGCAAACGGGTACTCTTCGACACGCTAAAACAGTAATCAAAAGAACCACCACGAGTGAGGGCGTCTTTAGCCGCGTCTGTCATCAGTTCGGCCATCGCCCGCGCCATGAGGTCCGGTTGATTGCGGACCGCAATAAATAGCCTGCCGTCTTTTCTGAAATGCGCATCGGGGACAGTAATGTGGATATCTGAACAGCCCTGCTTTTCAGCCTCGGCAATCATTTGATTGATAACGGTCATAATTTTTCCCTTTGATCATGCCATTTTGAATGTCATGCTTTTTTGCCGGCTTAAGGCTCACGGAAATAAGTATCCCGTCAAGATGTTCCGGAATTTTTTTGATGCGGATAACCGCGCTGACGCTGGACAGATCGCAAAAACACCTGTGCCCTTCGATATTTATCCAGACGCCTATAATCATCCTCTGTCGGTTCCGGCAGACGGCCCAAATCCATATTATGATCAAGATCCGCCAGCTTAATGAGTGTCGCTTTGGCGTTCAATGCTACACGGTGAATGTATTGATCATAAGATTCACCCGACCGACGTGTTAAGATTTTGACAATCTCAACAATTTCCACGTCAATTCCCGCATCCAACAGCGATTTGACTGTCAATTCGCTGTCCTCCAACACATCGTGCAAAAGCGCTGCCGCGCGCAATTTCGGGTCGTGGAAGCTCTGAGCTACACGCAAGGGATGGCGAAAATAAGGCTGACCCCCCTTATCAACCTGTCCGGCATGCGCCTTTTTTGCCAAAATATACGCTTTATCCCATTGATCACCGGTGTAAACACAGTCTTTCATTTTATCCCCCTTTCCACATTTACACGTTTTCCGATGATTTCAAACCGTGCAAATCACTATCGTTTTGAAACGCTTTAAATTTAGATGTATGACGTTTTCTTTATTGTTTTCTTCAATTTGATTATAGTACAATGACCTATTTCATTTCAAAGCATTTACATCAAAAAACAGAATAATGTCACATTTTGAAAATTATTTAATTAATTTTCATAAAAAGAGACTTGAATCATTCAATGTATTTAGATATAATAGCAAAAAATCAAAGTGAGCGTAGCTCACACAATGCGTAGGGTGCCCGGGTTACGGCTCGGGAGAATAGGGAATCGGGTGAAAATCCTGAACGAACCCATCACTGTAAGCCGCATGCGATTGTGTTTTGATCACGCAATCCCCAAGACAAAGCATTTTTGCCACTGTTTTAAACATATTCAAAACGGGAAGGCGCTTTGTCCGCGGTAAGTCAGGAGACCTGCCTTACAACGCATGGCTCTATGGATGACGGTAAAGTTCATAGCCGAATCCCTTTTATTCGGCTATGAACTTTTTTGTTTGCCGAATCCGGACGAGTCGTTTTTTTATTTGCAAAAAAAGTGAAAATGACGGCCATCAAAAGGTATGCCCAAAGCGCTTTTTTATATTGAACGCGGCGGTAATGGATCGCCAGATTACGGACAATCGTTCTCTTTTGTGAAAATGTCTTTCCCCCAAGACTATGTACAAACAGTAGATATTACCGCCGCTTTTTTTCAACAAGAACGAAGCCCATCAGACGCAAAATAAGTCTCATAAACCCGAGTAAAAAGTTTTATCCCATTGTTTTAAACATTTTCATTCATGCAAGGAGGCCTTTATGACAGTATTAAAACAGAAATGAGGAGGCATCATCTCCGATGCCATGCACTCGGCCGGGGTATACGAAGGCTTTAATCCCGAAGTGACCAGACAGGCTATCACAGAGGACAACATCGTTTTTTGGATCACTTCAGATTCGTTGCAGTCGACATAACAAAGTTTCCGCCGGTGTCAGGATGTATGAAGCGGCTGACGCCATCAACGGCAAAATAAGAAACGCTGTAGCGCTCAAATCCGGCCCCAACACCATAATGGAGTTGTCAGCCCGCGCAAGCAGAGGAAAAACTTATCATGATTGAGCATCAAATGTGATGAGCGAATGTGATTTCAAGGCGGCTTTCTGAAATAGCGCGAACACGTCACGTTATTTTCATGATATCATAGTCAATAAGCAACAAATCATCAATTGAAAGGAAACTGTCCTTTATGAAAATCCATTTTACCTATCCCTCCGCCGACGGCCGTACGCTCATCCACGCCATTCGCTGGATACCCGATAACCAAAAGCCGGTCGGCATTCTGCAAATCGCACACGGTATGGTCGAATTTATCGATCGCTATGATGAATTTGCCCGTTTTTTAAACCGGAAAGGCTATGTGGTTGTTGGTAACGACCATCTGGGCCACGGCGGATCTGTCGTCAGTCATCATGACCTCGGTCATTTCGGCGAAGTAGCCGGCTATAAAGTCCTTATCTCCGATATGCACACACTAAGACATCGTACCCGTTCCGATTATCCGGATTTGCCCTATTTTATGCTCGGTCACAGCATGGGCTCTTTTCTGCTTCAGGCCTATCTCCGACAATACGCAAAAGGTCTTGAGGGTGCCATCATCATGGGGACGGGACGCCACAATCCGGCAGTGCTTTTAGCCGGTCGCGTGATATCGAGAATCGTCGCTTTTTTAAAGGGCAAGCGCTATCGCAGCAAACTTTTAACCGGCATGGTTCTCGGTAGTTTTAACAAGTCTTTTGAGCCCGCGAGAACCCCCGTTGATTGGCTATCGAGAGATAGGGCTATCGTCGACGCTTACGCGTCCAACCCCCTCAATAATTTTCAGTTTTCAGCCTCTGCTTACAATCATATGTTTCACGCCTTTTCCATCGCTGAGTCACAGAAGACCATAAAAGCCATTCCCGAAAACCTTCCGATTCTATTTATTTCGGGTTCAAAAGATCCCGTCGGCAATTTTGGAAAAGGCGTGCGCAAAGCTTACAGACAATACAAAAAACGCGGGATACGTGACTTAACCTTAAAACTCGTAAGTCATGCCCGCCATGAAGTTTTAAACGAAACAGATCGCGATCAAACTTATCAATATATACTCAATTGGATGAAAGAGAGGTAATCATCATGTCCAAATTAACCCTTGAAGAAACCGTCAAACGCATTGAACCCAAATCCAAAGAATGGGAAGAAAAAGCAGCAAAACACGTTGAAGCGCTAGCCATGCCACCCTGGGCGCTGGGTGATGTATGCCGATTAGGCGTTAAAATCGCCGGAATGCAGCGCACCGTCAATATTGACGTATCCAAAAAAATGATCTTCACCATGGCAGCAGATCACGGCGTCGCCGATGAAGGCGTCTCCGCTTTCCCTCAGGAAGTCACCGTTGAAATGATGCGCAATATCGCTTTGGGGGGCGCCGGTGTCAACGTCCTCGGCCGCGCAGCGGGTGTACAGGTTCGTCTTGTGGATATGGCTGTCAAAGAAGACTTTCCCGATCTTGTCGAAAAAGGCGTCATTGTTGACCATAAAATCACCCATTGCAGCGAAAACATGCGCAAAGGTCCTGCCATGACTCGTGAACAGGCTATCGCCGCGGTAGAAGCCGGCATTGACCTAGCCGATAAAGCCATTAATATCGAGGGCGTCAAAATGCTCGGAACCGGCGAACTCGGCATCGGAAATACTACACCGGCCTCCGCTGTTGTCGCCGTGATGGGAGGCTATCCCATCGAGGATATTACTGGTCGCGGCACCGGCGTGGACGATGACGGCCTTCGCAACAAAATCCAAGTCATTAAAGATGCCATCAAATTAAATCAACCTGATCCGAATGATGCCATTGATGTACTCTCTAAAGTCGGCGGATATGACATCGCGGGAATCGCCGGCACCATTTTGGGAGCTGCTGCCAACAAAACGCCTGTTGTCGTCGACGGCTTTATTTCCACAGCCGGGGCCTTAATCGCCAAAGGCATCTGCCCTGAAGCGGCCGACTACATGATTGCATCCCACAAATCCGAAGAACCGGGTCACGCCCTTATGTGGAAAACCCTGGAAATGAAACCCCTACTCGATTTGGGATTCCGTTTAGGCGAAGGCACCGGCGCTGCCGTCGCCATGCATATTTGTGAATGTTCAGCCCGCATCATGAACGACATGTTGACCTTCGAAGAAGCCGAAGTCACCAACGCGAATGCTTAAAAATGATTCTATGTCAAGCGGAAGCGTATTTCTTGAGGAAATCGCTTCCGCTTATTGATTGTCGGAATCATTATCTGCCGCAATTGACAGTGGTATTTTTCATTAAGAATAAACAGCCACTGGGCTCAGCTCGGTGTAGCCCGCGAATGAAGATGTTTTATAGTGTTTTCTAGCGCTTAAATAACATGGGTTTGTGGCTTGCTATGAAAAATATGCGATAAGACGCATCCCATTCATCAAATTGTTTGACCACAAGATCGCTTGTGAACAGATGAAAAACATCTTATGGCGAAAAGCACTCAAATCCGCGTTGATCACCCTGCCGCATCCTAAAGCACAAAGGTACGAGCAAAACCCGAACACATAAAGGGCTCCGAAAGGAATAGCGGTATGAATAATATATCCCTTAGAAGAATTCATTTTCAAATTAAATCTGCACCATCACTGGTACAATAAAAAAGAAACAGGAAATCGTTAAGATATAAAATATCTGCATTTCATAGAGTTCAGGCGTTCTCTCAGTTTAGCCCACTAGACTGTTATGGAAATTTTTTCACCCTCACTTATTCTTTAGCTGTTTTTTGCGTCCGAAATGCCCATAGTTTGTTTAAAAGATAATTAATAGGCACACTGACAATAAGTGTAATGAGAGGAGCAATCATTTTATGAATATGAAAAATATCAATCCACACATACGCAAGTATATTATTTAAGATCAATCCGGTAAAAGCGTATGTCATATATGTTTTAAACAACGCGGATAATATATTACGTTTTTCCCCTTCCTTAACTTTAAAAACATATTTATTATTCCAATAAAATGACCATAAAACACTCAGAATAAACGAAACGACATTTCCAACTAAATAATCATA
>CACZTE010000167.1 GCA_902784045.1 uncultured Eubacterium sp.
AATAATTCAAAAAAATTCACATTCCGTCCTTTCCGAAATAATACGCAGCATCAGAGTGATCTGAATACTGCGTATTATAAATCACATTTAATTGTCAATAAAGAAACCTGATTTTACTTTGAAATATAGGTATCAAGAATCTTTTGGTATTCGCCATTGTCTTTTAAATTTTTAAGACCCTTATTGAATTTTTCAATCAATTCGGCATTTTTACCTTTGGAAACAGCAAAACCGTAAGAATTACCGGCTTCCATTTCGCCGACCATTTTCAGAGGCTGGCCTTGGGTAATCGCATAGCCTAAAACAGGATAATCTTCAAAGCAGGCAACTGCGTTACCGGATTTGACATCTTCGTACATATTAGCGGAATCTTCAAAAGTAGTTAAAGTAAAACCGTATTTATCTTTAATGGAATCGGCAAAAGTATAACCTTCTGTACCGGTTTTAACGGCAACTTTTTTCCCTTTGAGGTCGTTGTAAGATTTAATGTCTTTATTACTGGAACTAACGGCCATACCAACACCTGAATCAAAATAAGGATCCGAGAAATCAAATTTTTGTTTTCTTTCGTCGGTAATACTCATTCCGGCAATCACCCCATCAACTTGTTGAGATTCAAGCGCTTGAACGGCTGCGTTGAAACCAAGAACTTTAACTTCGTATTCAAATCCTTGATCTTTCGCAATCGCTTTGAGCAAGTCCATATCGATACCGACCATTTCACCTTTTTCATTTTCAAATTCAAAAGGCGCGAATGTTGTGTCGGTTGCGATAACGAACTTGTTTCCGCTTCCGGATTTGGAAGATGAAGAAGAACCGGAATTACCGCATCCTGCCAAAACAATTGCCGCTAAAGCCACAATAGCAACAACCGCAAAAATTTTTGTGAATTTTTTCATAAAAATAACCCTCCTTTATATAATAAATATATCATTAATTTTAAGTTCAATCAAGAAAAACATTCTATATAATATGATACAAAAAATCAATATTTATTCATTCTCACTATTTTCTTGAGATTTACTTAATTCTATTTGAGTTTCGAATAATTTATTTTGTAATTCGAGAATGGATTTGCGATTCGCATCGTTTTCGTTCTTTGCTTGTTTGAGATGTTCACGATATTGGTTCAATAAATCATTTTTGTCATTAAGTTCCTGAATCAAAGCTTCTTTTTCTTTATTTAATTCATTTTTTTCCTGTTCAACAGACATGACTTGCGCTTCAGTTTTTTTAATGTCAGACCCCAAATCTTCTTTATCAAGTTCAAATTGGCGAATTTCCTCTTTTAATGTTTCAATTTCAGCTTGCGCGTCAAAAAGCTTTTCTGTAATATTCATGCATGCGATAATTGCAATATGCATGCGATTGCCAAAAGGACTCTTCTGATTGATACTTTCTATCTCATCATTCACATAATCGGCAATTCGTTTGATATCTTCTTGATTATCATTATTAATTTTTACGTTGATAACATTACCTAAAATATTAAGCGACAACGATGAATTATCTGGCATTGGCATTCTCCTTTCATCTTTTCTATTATTTATTATATCAAAGAAAATTATTATCTCAAAAGTATTTTCGCAATGATATTTTCGTCAATATCTCAGAGAAAATACTCGGATATGTTATACATACATATTCCCGCAGCGACTGAAACATTTAGTGACTCTGCTTTTCCAAATATCGGCAACCGCCACAAAACATCGCATTGTGTTTTGAGCGATTGACTCATACCGTGAGATTCACTTCCAAGAATAAGCGCTATTTTATCTGCACTTGAGATCGGACAATGATATGATTCCTTTCCTTCCAAAGCTGTTCCGCATATCAGAACATTGTCATTTTTAAGGCGTTTTATATCGGACAGGATATCTTTGCTTTGAATAACAGGGATATGGAAAAATGATCCCATGGTTGAGCGGATGACTTTTGAATCATAGATGTCAATGGTATGTTCGGAACATAACACAGCATTAAATCCTGCGGCATCTGCGGTTCTAATCATTGTTCCCGTATTACCGGGATCTTGAATATCATCTAAAATAAGAATACACTTTATATTCTGAATTAAATGCTCTTGTTTTTCGACAATGCAAAGAATGCCTTCAGGTGTTTGAAATTCTGAAATATTACGAAAAACTTTTTCACTTACTTCATACACCGATATATCTTTTTCTCCTAAATCGACTAAAAGTTTTTTTAGTTCCGGATTTCTTTTAATACATAACTGTGTATAATAGATTTGTAAAATCGGAATATGCCATTGAATTGCTTCTTTAAAAAGCTTGATGCTCTCAATAATATAGGCGTTTTGTATGGTGCGATATTTTTTTTTGCGAAGTTTGCGGACATTTTTAATTTTCTGATTATCACAAGATGAAATGACGGCGGATTCAATCATTTTTTCCTCCTGAGGAGCCATAAAATAACGGCCATTGATGAATCAACAGCCGTTATTTTGTATGATTTATTGATTGTTTTTTGAGAGCTCAGCCAGTTTTGCGAACGCGTCCATATCGTTCATCGCGAGGTCTGCAAGCATTTTGCGGTCGATTTCGACACCGGCTTGTTTAAGACCATGCATCATTTTACTATAGCTTAAACCTTGAATTCTCGCAGCTGCGTTGATTCTAGTAATCCAGAGTCTGCGGAAATTACGTTTCTTTTCTTTTCTGCCACGGTATGATGAACGAAGCGCACGCATGACAGCTTCGTTAGCCGGTCTATATAATTTGCTTTTCGCGCCGTAATAGCCTTTGGCCATTTTTAAAATCTTTTTATGTTTTTTCTTAGCGTTGACACCTTTTTTAATTCGAGCCATTGGTTTTCCTCCTTAATTAAGATTATTTCAGTAACATCTTACGCACAACTTTTGCATTGGCGGGTGTTAGATAAGTTGCTTTACGAAGATTTCTTTTGCGTTTACGTGTTTTGTGATTAAGGATATGGCTTTTGTACGCTTTGTAGCGTTTAATAACGCCGGATTTTTTGACTTTAAATCTTTTTGCTGATCCACGATGGGATTTCATTTTAGGCATGATTTTCCTCCTGATCTTTTGCTGCTTTTTCCTGCATTTGTTTATTTTGTTGTTTTTTTGAATTATCTTTTTTCAGATACTCTTTTTTGGGAGACATAAAAACCGACATGCTTCTGCCTTCCAATTTAGGATTCTTATCAATATTACCGTAATCCTTCAAGCGATTTGCAAAGTCTAATAAAACGGTTTTACCTTGTTCGGTATAGGCCATTTCCCGGCCTCTGAACCGAATGGTAATTTTGACGCGATTGCCTTGTGTTAAAAATTTAATCGCGTTTTTGACTTTAACTTGAATATCATGTTCTTCGACACGAACAGACATGCGAATTTCTTTAATGACAACTGCTTTTTGATTCTTTTTTGCTTCCTTCTGTCTTCGCATTTCTTCATAACGAAACTTGCCGTAATCCAAAATCTTGCAAACCGGCGGTTTGGCATTAGGGGACACTTTTACGAGATCTAGTTCATGGTTCTCAGCGATTTGTCTCGCTTCCCGTGAAGACATGATTCCCAACATCTCTCCTTCCGGACCGATGACACGAACCTCGCGGTCACGGATTTTGCCATTGATTTCGTGTTGAATGTCTCGAGCGATTGTAATACACCTCCAATATAAAAAGTATTTGAACAATATAAAAATACAGGCAAAGCACAAACTTCACCTGTATCATAGAGAATCATTTTCTTTATGACCTACCCTTTAACAAGAGTTGAGGTGAGAAGCATGTGCTCCTACTTGATTAATACATAGCATATTATAGATATAAATATTTATTTTGTCAAAACTTTTTTTAATTTTTTTATTGATTCGTTTTTTCGATATTTCTTTTTGCCGTTTCGATCATCAGCTTAATCCGATTAATTTGATTAACTTCGGAATCTCCGGGATCATAATCGATGGGAGCAATATTGGCTTGGGGATATTTCCTTCGGATCGGTTTAATCATTCCCTTACCCATGACATGGTTTGGCAAACAGGCAAAAGGTTGAACACAAACAATATTCGGTACGCCATGTTCAATTAACTCAATCATTTCC
>CACZTE010000168.1 GCA_902784045.1 uncultured Eubacterium sp.
CGAAAGCTACCTGAAGCAAAATCTTTTATATCAATGATGTTGATTTTGACGATGTTTTTATCTTGAGCGCGTTTTATGATTGGTGAATATAAAAAACTGTCGAACATTTTCGGAAACATAGTCAGAATATGAATATTCATGATGATTCCTCAATTTCAATAGATTTAAGGATTACTTCGCGGCCTTCTATTATTTTTGACTGCTTACTTCTGCAATTCGGACAGCGATAATCGTTTTTTTTCTCGGGCTTGAAAGTATGGCTACATTTCAAACAATTTGCTTTAACGGGAATCATTTTTAGTTTTAATTCCGCATGTTCTAAAATTGTGTTCTTTGAGGCTTCCCCAAAATATGATCTAAAAATAGAAGGGATGACAGCAGTCATTTCTCCGATTTCAATATGTAATGCTGTAATTGATTTTGCTTTATTTTTTTTGGCTTGATCAATGGCCGTATTACATATCGGTACAATATAAGTCATTTCGTGCATAAGACTATTTCCTTGGATTAAAAAAGTCATTATCTCAGTCAGCGTAATAATTGTAATATGTATGGCAGCTTCCTTCTTCAGAGACCATGCAAGCTCCTTTGGGATTTTCCGGTGAACAGACTGATCTGAATAAGGGGCAATCTTTTGGTGACATTTTTCCACACAGAACATCCGAACATCGGCAAGACTTTTTTTCAGGTTCATCATCGGTTAAATATGCACTGCCTAAATCATATTGGGACCATTCAGGTTTAATCATCAGTCCCGATTGATTGATTTTCCCAAGACCGCGCCAAAATGCATCATCCCTATTATAATATCGATTGATTACATCTTGTGCTTGACGGTTACCCATTGATGTCACCACTGAAGGATAAGCATTCAGTACTTCTCCTCGACCGTTTAACTTAATTAAGTAATCAATAGCGGTTAGTAAAGATTCGCTTTCAAAGCCGGAAACAGCAAAAGGTATTTGATGTTTTTGCGCGATGGATAAAAATGCATCGCTTCCGGTGATCACTGAAACATGTCCCGGAGCGATGATTCCATCGATGGTTTTATTGTTTGTTAAAAGCGTATCAATCACATTCGGCATCGTCTTCAGTGACGTTAAAAACTTAATATTTTTGATTTTTTCGTTAATGATCTCATCAAGCAAAAGCGCGTACAACGGCGCCGTTGTTTCAAATCCGATTGCGGCTATAACAAAAATAGTTTGAGGTTTTGATTTTGCGAGAGAAAGTGCTTCAAATGGAGAATAGACCATTTTAACATTTCCACCCCTGCTCTTTGCCTGAGAAAGCGTTTCATGCGATCCGGGTACACGGATTAAGTCGCCGAAAGATATGACAACGTGTTTTGGCGTTAATGATAAATCAATTAAACGATCAATGTATGCTGTAGGCGTCACACAAACCGGACATCCAGGTCCCGATAAAAAATGAATCTTATCTCTAAACAGTTCCGGAATGCCATTTTTTGCCAGTGCTGCTGTGTGACTTCCGCATACTTCCATAAACGTTAAAGGCAATTTTTTTCGGCGATCCAAAGAAAAATTGATATCGTTAATAAGATTTTTGATTTTTTCAGTCATTGAAGCATTTCCAACTCTGACATCAATTTTTCTGCTTCTAAGGCTTCATTCTGATTGACCTTTTGAAGCACGCAGCCTGCATGGACTAAAACAGCATCTCCCGGTTTGACATTTAACAAACCGGTTCTGGCTTCAATCATCACGCCATTAAAATCAACTAACGCCGTTTTTTTTGATATTGAAATCACTTTTCCGGTGTGAGCAATACACATGTAACCCTCCGCAACGCTTAAACTTCAGTATATTTTTTTTATTGATCATTATGCATTTTGTTTTGTGTTATTATCTGCTTCTTTTTTCTCTTTTGCTTTTTTTGCTGCTGCGCGTTTTTTTGCTATTTCTTCGGCTTTTTTTCGTTCAGCCTCCATGACTTCCGGTGATTTTTGATAAACTGCTTCTTGCTTTTCAGGCATAGGTTCTTGATAGCCTTTATTGAGATAAAGACATTTTTTGGGACATTTGATTGTACAATATCCGCACGCGATGCAATCAAAACGATTGATTGTCCATGTGCCGGCTTTTTTATTGACTGAAAGACATCTTGTCGGACAATTTCTAACACATAATCCGCATGAAATACAATCATCAATCGAAATATCGATATGTCCCCTGCTGCCTTCAGGATATGTCGCGGGTTCTTTTGGATAATTCTGAGTAACAGGTTTGGAAAAAAGATTTTTGAGTATTGTCTTTGAGAAACTGAGAAATTGCACTGTTGCTCCTCCCCTACCTTTCAGTGCATGAAATGCACGGATCTATGGTGAGAATCATGATTGGTACATCGGCATAATCAGCGTTTTTGAGCATTTCACAAAGTCCGGCTAAATTAGCAAAAGTTGGTGTTCGAATACGGAAGCGGTTTAAATTGTTTGTGCCGACACCTTTGACATAATACACAGCCTCACCTCTCGGTTGTTCGATACGCATAAAATACTCACCATCGGGTTTGCCTTTTACCGGTACAGCGATATCTCCGTCAGGAATGGACGAGACGGCCTGGCGGATGATATCAATAGATTGATATATTTCTCTCATACGCACATCACAACGCGCGTAACAATCTCCGTCTTTTGAGGTGATTGGTTCGAAGTCAATGTCCGGATAGGCATCATAACCGAGTTTTCGCATATCAACTTTAAATCCGCTGGCTCTGGCAAATGGTCCGACACAACCAAGTTCATGAATTTGCTTGATAGACAAGTGACCGATGCCGACAAGTCTTGATTTGACGGTATAGTCAAACAAGAATGTTTTTTGAATTTCTTTCAGTTCTTCTTCCATTCCGTTTAAAATATCAACGAAACGCGAAAGCATTTCACAATCCATATCCCGGAGAACGCCGCCGATTTTATTGACGGAAAAAATAACGCGACCACCGGTCGAGGCTTCAATCATATCGAGTATTTTTTCACGGATACGCCAGCATTGATAAAATAAGCTTTCAAAGCCAAACGCATCAGCCATCAGACCCAACCACAGGAGATGACTGTGCAAACGAGATAATTCGCCCCAAATCGTGCGTAAGTATTTTGCCCTGGGCGGAATATCCACATCCATGACATGTTCAACAGCCTCGCAATATCCCATTCCGTGCCCGAAACTGCAAATACCGCATGTCCGCTCCGCGACGTATACCATCTCGTTAAAGTCTTTTTTTTCTACTAAGCTTTCTAAGCCTCGATGGATAAAACCAATAGAAGGAATCGCGTTTAATACTTTTTCATCTTCAATGACTAAATCAAGATGAATCGGTTCGGGAAGAACCGGATGCTGCGGTCCAAATGGTACAATACTTTTTCGACTCATTCGTTGTCCTCCCGATGCACAAATGGTGTTGTTTCGTTAATTCGGTATAATTTATCGTGATAATCCATTCGGATAAATTGAATATTAACGCCAAACAATTCTCGCATTTCATTTTCATAAAAAGTGGCCATGGGAAAGATTTCCGTCATACTTGGAACTTCCTGTTGAGGCTCAATCTCCATACGAAGTGTGGTTAAGCGATAATCTCCGTCATTGGCGAATGTATAACTCAGCTCATACATTTGATTAATATACGCGGCGCAGAGTTGGCATACGCGAAAGCCTCTTTTCTTCAATTCTAAAAGATTGGGAAGAAGTTCTTCAAGGGAAATCATCTTTATGAGATTATCAGGGTTAATGACTTGAGCCATGTGCTTTTGTTCCCCTTTCATGTTTTTGTCTGCGAACCAATTCGTCGTGTTCATCTGATCGTTTTTCAAATAAATCAATCGCTTTCACAAGTCCGTCTATGATTGCCTGAGGTCTTGCGGCGCAACCGGGAACATAAATATCAACCGGTAGTACCGTATCGACACCGCCTAAAATATTATAACACTCTTTAAAAATGCCGCCTGTGCACGCGCATGTTCCCACAGCTACAACGACTTTTGGTCTTGGCATTTGCTCATAAAGCTGTTTAACGACAGGCGCGTTTTGCCCGTTGATCCCACCAGTCAGCAGAAAAATATCTGCTTGGAGCGGGTCACCCGTATTAATAATACCAAAACGTTCAGCATCATATACCGGTGTTAAGCAGGCTAATGTTTCAATATCACATCCATTACAACTTGATCCATCATAGTGGAGTACCCATGGAGAACGTTTGATTTTTGCCATATGCTTACCTCCTTTACCGCAGCAGCATCAAGATTAATAGATTGACACCGATGGAAAGCAATGTCACCGACCAACTTAACTTGAACATCGTTGTATATTTTACACGCGCTGAAACATTGTCAATAAAGATTTCCAAAAAATAGACTAAGGCAATTAAGACAAAAGCAGCTAAATAACTCCAGGGATTTTTGTTGAGCACGAAAAGCGCGACAATGGCCATCAGAATCACATTTTCATACCATTCAGTCACGGTATAAATTGCTAAATTACGGGCGCCTAGCTCTGTGGTAATCCCTTGAACAAGTTCTTGATGCGCATGGTGGCCTGTGCTGACATCAAAAGGCGATTTCCTCATTTTGATTGTTAAGACGAACACAAAAGCGAGGAAAAATCCTGGGAGATAGGCAAGCATGATTTTATCGCTTAATAGAATTTTATCTATATCAAATGATCCGGATACGATATAAAAACCAACGCATGTTAAAAGAACGGCCGGTTCATACGCCATAATCTGAATGAGTTCTCTTGATCCGGCAATTGTATTATAAGGTGAGCTGGAGATCATAGAGGAAAAATACAAAAATACCGAAGCCGTCGAAAGCACGAAGATGCTCATCAGGATGTCGCCGCCGGCAAAAAAGATGATGCCGGAAAGAATCATCAAAACCATATAGGAATACAGCATCATGCTTTGATATCCGCCATGAACACCTATGACTTGTTTATTAAAAAGCTTATGCACGTCATAGAACGGCTGCAAAATACTTGGGCCTATTCTTCCCTGCATTCGTGCGGACAGTTTGCGGTCTATCCCTTCTAAAAAGCCTCCGATCAAAGGCGCCAAGACAACATAAGCTATCGCTATTATTATTCTTTCTATCATAAAGCGCCTCCTATAATGAAGCAAAGCAATATTATCAAAGCAGCGGTGGTGATGATCTCACTGATCAGTTTCAATGCCTTTGGATGAATCATATCCCGGAAATAGTAGTTGGCAAGCCAAAGCTTGCGTTCATTTCCGTAGGAATCGATAAAGGTTTTATTATTCCCTACATTAATGCCGCTCATATATGTCATTTTTGTATTCGTCTGAACTTTTTTAGAATACAGGTATGAGATAATCGGAACGGCGAACACCAATAAAATCACGACAACCAACGTTAGCATAATCGGCAATGGCAGCACATCGGTAAATGTACCGAAGAGTTCCACCAGCATCGGATCGACATAAGCTTTTGATATATATGGCATCAACATGCAAAGCAATATCATTAATACGGTATGCACAGTCATTGAAAACATTTCTTCTTTTTGGGTTGTGTGATCTTCTATTAAGGCATTTGTTCGATGGCTGTGGCTGATTAGCTTACCCATCCATTTACTCCAATAGAAGCCTGTTGTCGCGCTCCCGAAAGCGATGAATAATACTAACAGAATGTTATTGTTGTCAACTGCTGCTCTTAAAGCGGACCATTTTGAAATGAGCATTCCAAACGGAGCCAAAAACATACCGGCGATACCGATAAACATGAACGCGGCTAATTTAGGCATTCGGAATAATAGTCCATGCATGTCTTCGATGTCGCGGCTTCCAGTAGCATTTTCGGTAGCGCCCACATCTTGAAACAACAAAGATTTTGAAACAGCATGGAAAATGAGTAAAAAGACAGCTGCCCAAACCGTTTCGGGTTTGCCGACACCGGTACACGCCACCATTAATCCTAAATTGGAGATGGTGGAAAACGCGAGAACTTTTTTCCCGTCACTTTCAGTGATCGCGAGAATGGATGCCGCGAAAAAAGTGAAACCTCCAATGAAGGCAATCATTTGTCCCGTCAATGTCCCATTCATGGTCGGCGAAAGTCTAAGCAGTACATAGATACCGGCTTTAACCATTGTTGCGCTGTGAAGCAACGCGGATGATGGTGTCGGCGCAACCATGGCCCCCATCAACCAACTCGAGAAAGGCATCTGCGCCGTTTTCGTCAATGCCGCAAATGCTATGAGGGCAATAGGAATTAATGTGGAGGGCGCGTAGTAAGACCCTTGCGCAACCAAATCAAAGAAAGAGGTGCTACCGGCGTATACAGCGTAATACGTAATCCCGATCGCTAACGCTACTCCTCCGAGCAGGTTCATCCAAAGCGCCCGAAACGCATTGTTTATCGCCTCGTCCGTCCGAGTATAACTGATTAATAAGAAAGAACAAACACTTGTGATTTCCCAGAAAAGATCAACCCACAAGAGACTGGAAGAAAGCACAAACCCATACATGGCGCCCAGAAATAAGAACAGCACCATAAAAAAGAAGTTCCTACGGTCTTCTAATTCTGAATGATGTCGATGATAACCATGCATATATCCGACTGCGTATAACACAATAAGAACGCCGACAATTCCGATGATCAGACACATTAATATTGATAAATGATCCAAATAGATATGTGTTTGTTTAAAATGCAGTCCGCTAAACAATTCAAGCCATACCATCAGACCGGTTGGAATAATGGATAATAGACTAATCCAATAACGTTTGTATTTGAAACAATAGTAAACAATCACAAACATTAAAATCACTTCGGCGGCTAGAATAAGCTTGTCAATCAAATCGGTCTCAGGGAAAAAAGACATCAATCTACAACCGTTTGCCATCCACCAAATCGCAAGGGATAATGACGCGATCATGATGAGCCCTAAACAGACATACGAAACATATCGCCTGGTTTTGGAGCTTTTGATAAAATACATTATCGGCGAAACCAAAAGTGGAAAGCAAATTAAAAAAACCGTTAGTGGCATAGTGTCATTCCTTTCTTTTGTGATAAATCTTTTGTTTTTCTTTAACTTAAATATTTTATCATAAAAAGCTCATTTTTTATATTTAATTTGATTTTTTTCCTATCTATGGATTCATTAGATCAGGAATATAATTATTGTGAAAGCCTAGAGTCAATCAAACCAAACATATTCATTTAAGAGCCAGATGCAAATTATCCGACGAGCCTGATCAAAAATCTTTTTCCTTAAAATACGTAGTGTCAAGTCCATCATATAATGAAAGAATACTCATCAATGCTGTTATATTCAACAAAAAATCTAAGACACGTATGATTAATACGCTTGCTCATAACATAACGTTAGCTATTATGATATAATGGATAACACATCAATAAGGAGAATTAAAAAATGTCAATATATGTACGTGCTTTCGCATGCCCACCAAAATATTATCAAGGCCCCGGTTTATTTTCGCGTTTAGGAGAACTTACTAAAGATTTAGGGGAATCTGCTTTTGTTGTTATTTCTCCCTCACTTGCAAATAAACAAACGCCAATACTACATGAAATATTTGCTTCCGAGGGCAG
>CACZTE010000169.1 GCA_902784045.1 uncultured Eubacterium sp.
TACTCTTTTGAGTGAGATGAAACAGAAAAATCCGCCTGTGAGCGGATTTTGAACTTATTCATCATCAATAATCGAAAGAGACTCGACAAGCCGTTTATTCGGTGTGACGTTCATTGTGTTCTGACCGGTGAATATGACCATTCCCGGTTTGGCTTTTTTTGGTTTTTTAACGAATTTGTATTCGACGTAATCCACGTCGACATTTTCGCTATTGCGAACGCTTGAAAACCATGCTGCCAGAACGCCGGCTTCCAGCAGTGTCGTTTCAGTGATAAAACGGTCGTCGGCTTTGATCAGCACATGAGAGCCGGGAGCGTTTTTCACATGAAGCCAGCAGTCTTCTTCGTCGCCTAAACGAGTGGCGATGGCGTCGTTTTGGTAATTGTTTTTTCCCACTAAAATTTCAAAACCTTCCGAGGAGCGAAAACGCATCGGTTTGGACGCTTCGGGTTTATGCAGTTTGGCGCCTTTTCCTCGTTTCTCAAACAGTCCCGAAACCGCCGCTTCGTGACGAATTTCGTCTAACTCTGTCAGCTCTGTGCATTGGTTCAGACTATTCAGAACGCCCGCCAGATAAAAGACCTTTTCCTCAGTGAGCTCAATTTGCTCAGCCAATCGCGTCAGGGCACGTTTGCTCTTGTTATATTTTTGATAATACCGCTGGGCATTTTGCATCGGAGTCTCATTTATTTTCAGAGGAACCCGTAGAGGTTTGTACTCTGGATCGTGATAATTGGGAAGTTCGGCTTCCGTCATGCCTTTTTCCAGGGCATAGACATTGGCGGTGATTAAATCACCGTAAATCTTATAAATTTCGGCGTTTTCGGCATGAAGCAAATCATTGCGTAAATTCTGAAGTTTTTTGGTTTCTTTTTTATTAAGCGTTGTCAGGCGGTGCTTCAAATCGGCGCTTCTGGTTTGAAAGCGGACTTTTTTGTCTTTTTCATAATAAAAAGATTCAAGCATTTCCGAGACGGTTGACGCGGACTTGTGTGTAAGGCTGTTGTAATGTCTGAGCGGTATCGTTGAAAAATCACGAACGGTCTGTCTGAAAAAATATAGCTCAGGATGGGTTGGAGCGAGAATATCATCGTATACTTCAGCGAAGGCATCGGTTAAAAATCCGGTTCGTTTCACGGATAAATCCGCGGGACAGGTATCGGGATCAAGGCCTGCGCGAAAACAGATTTCCCGTGCGATTTGAGGACTGACGCCGAGATATCCTTTTACCAGAGCGTCTGAAATCTTGCCGTTTTGACGCATGGATAAGATCTTTCGAACATCAGTTGCATCATGGTGGTTAAACAGATCAAACCGGTCGTTTTCTGGTGGGAAAACATAGCTGTATCCGGGCAGAATCTGCCGGTAGCGATTGGACGAAGATCCAACTTTCTTTAAAGTGTCAATGATGACAGCATCATTATCGGAATCTGCCTGGGATTCGACCAAGATAAGATTACTGTTTCGGCCCATGATTTCCGCGATGAGGGTTTTTGTTACCGGTTCGTTAAATTCGTTTTTGACCGCGATGTCCAAAAGGATGACGCGGTCGCTTAAATGCTGTCTGATATCGGAAATCGTACCGCCGATTAAATGTTTGCGCAGGACCATGCAAAAACTCGGAGGCGTTGCCGGGTTGTCTTTTTTCTTTTGGGTCAGATAAGCTCTGGGATTATTGGCGTTGGCCGAAAGCAAAAGCATATCGTTGACGCCGTGATGGTTAATAAACAGTCGGATTTCATCGTGATCGGGCTGATAGATTTTTCGGATTTTGCCGCCGACAAGGGTGTCCCGCAGTTCTTTGATTAAATGATAGGTTGTAATACCGTCAAATGCCATGGTTTTCTCCATATATTTGTTAAATTAATAGTAATATTTTATCATGAATGCTTGTTTTTTCAACCGATTTTATGTATCATATTATGATTGAAAGCATAATAAAAGAACTTGTCTCGGATTGGGTTCTTTTAAACGGTTCATTGATTCATCTCGCGTCGTGAGAGGCGCAAAAGGGAGTTTTTATGAAAAGTATGACGGGCTTCGGCAAAAGCACATGCCGTGACGAAAATGTTAGCATTGATGTCGAAATCAAAACGGTTAATCACCGGTTTGCTGACTACTTTATCAAAATGCCCAAAATCTTTAACGCATTGGAAGGCAGAATTCGGAAAACCATCGGCGCTACCGTAGCCAGGGGTCATATTGAGCTCTTTATCAAATACAAAGAACTGTCCGTCGAGCACAAAGGCGTCGTCCTTAACAAACCGCTGGCGGCCGCTTATCTTGATGCTCTTAACAGTTTAAAGAGCATGGATACCCTGATTTCCGACGAAATCCCTATCGATATCTTCACGCGTTTTCCTGATGTCATTGACACGGAGGAAAAACAAACCGATGCTGATGAACTGTGGGCGCAGTTAAAGCCCGTTTTGGATGAAGCTCTGGTCCGCCTCGATGAAAGCCGCGTCAATGATGGGATTGCCATGAAATCGGATATATCCGGGCGATGCGAAACTGTGTCGTCACTCACTGAATGCATTGAGCAAAAAGCTCCCGTGGTGTTCGAAGAAAAAAGAGAATCCCTCAGACAGACGGTGGCAGACTATGTCAAAGACGCCGGCGTCGATGAGGCCATGATTTTAAATGAAGTGGCCGTTATGGCGGATAAACTGGATATTTCCGAAGAAATTACCCGGCTTAAAAGCCATACCGCCCGTCTGAAAACCATGTTGGCGTCCAATGAACCCATCGGACGCAAAATGGATTTTCTGGTTCAGGAAATGAATCGGGAAGTCAATACCATCGGTTCCAAATGCAACGATGCGGAGATTGCCAATTTCGCTGTAGACATTAAAACCGAAATCGAAAAAATCCGTGAACAAATTCAAAACATCGAATGAGGAGTATCCATGATATCCCAAATAAATCAATCCGCAAGCGGTGTCCTCATTGTCATTTCCGGGCCCTCTGGCGTAGGGAAGGGCACTATTTGCAAAGCCCTTTGCGAACGTAATACTGATGTTGTTATGTCGATTTCCGCGACTACCCGCAATCCCAGACCTGAAGACATAGACGGCGTCACTTATTTTTTTCTGACTGAAGATGATTTTCTGAGAAAAATCAAAGAGGGTGCGTTTCTAGAATACGCCTCGGTTCACGGACACTATTACGGCACGCCTGAAGAGCATGTAATAGATACCTTAAAATCGGGGAAAAACGTCATATTGGAAATAGATGTTGCCGGGGCTGCTCAAGTCCGGAAAGCTTATCCGGACGCCTTGACCATCTTTATTGCGCCGCCGTCACTGGATGTTTTAAGTCAACGTTTGACAGGACGCGGAACAGAAACGGACGAAGATAAAAAATTGCGTTTAAATAACGCCATTGATGAAATCAAAGAGTCCAAACATTATGGATACATTATCATCAACGATGATTTGGACCGGGCTATTGCTGACATTGAAACTGTCATACAAGCTCAAAAATTTCAAGCGAAAGTTATGGAACCGGTCATCCGGTCAGTTTTAGAAAGGAAAGAAAACCATGAATAAAACCTATTATGGCGACGAAGCCAAAGGCCTGCGCTATCCCGCTATTAACGAAATGATCGAAAAAGCTTCCAACAAATACGAACTCGTCATCGCGACGGCCAAACGGGCGAGAGA
>CACZTE010000170.1 GCA_902784045.1 uncultured Eubacterium sp.
CGAAGCCGTTTTCCGTTGTTCCCGCCCGAAGAATGCTGGCTCAAATTAGCTTGTTCTCGAAATCCCTAATTTGAACCGCCTTTACGGCGGGTTTTCTATTTTTATGGTATAATATTATCGTAGGCATATCGCACTGTATACCGCAATGATAGCTATCATAACATGGGCCGCCGGAGAGATCCGGCGGGTTTAAATCTTATATTTATGAAAGGTTAGGGGGTAAAATGGCCAACCATAAACAACACGAAAAAATACTATCTAAATTCCGCGAATGTGATCCAATTCCAAAAGGATATTATGAAACGCCAAATCCTTACAAGGATCAACCTCTCAGCCAATATAATTTGAGAGCTATGCTATCGTATGCAGAAAAGAGTGGTAAAGATCCGGCAAATTTGACGCGACAGGATCTTGAGAGATTTCGAGTATAAACATTTGAAATGTGATATAATATAGATGAACCACTTAACCCGCGAATGCGTGAGCGGTGGTGTTTTAAAAGACAATTTGCGAGGGATTAACGCTGGGTCTCATGACGGGGTAGCGCGTATGTATGGTGTGGGAATTTTTATGTGCTTGTGGTTGTCTTATATTATATTATTTTTGTAACTAATATGAATGTAACCATCAAAATAACCGCGTGAGACGCGGGAAAATTCCCGCATTTTTCCCGCGGTTTTTCCCGCTTTTAGTAGCTTATCTAGCGTTAAAAATCTAATAAACGCCTATAAATGGCGGTATTACTACACCCGATAGATTATTGATCATAATCGGGTTTTTTATTGACTATTTTCTCAATCGTTACATTGTTGCAACAATTGATGTTTTTTAGATGCTTGCAATGCCCGATGCTTCGATTATAATAAACTGTAGCACATTATCGGCCGCCCTGCGAAATGGGCTCCTCATGATTGAAAGGAATGAAGATCATGTCTAAAAAAACCATCGTGATCTTAATCATCGTTTTATGCATCGCCGCGGGCATCATTGCCGGCGTGCTTGTGCTGCGCGCGTCGCCCGGCGGAGCCTCCCCATCCCCGACGCCTAAAAACACGGCTGTCGACCAAAGCCGAGTCGAGAAAGACGCCGCGGAAGCCAAAATCAAAACACTTGAGGAAAACGCCGAAGCCTACAAAAAAGACGGAAAAGTCAAAAACAGCGAAGCACTGAGCGCCGCTGTATCCGCGCTGGCCTCCATGACTTTGACGGCAGAGCAGAATGATCGGATCAGAAAAATCCTCATCCAACTGCCCACCACCTATTTGGAGAGCTACAACGCGTTAAAGGAGAACAGTCAATGAAAAAAATCATCGGTTCCATCATCGTGATTGCGTGCATTTGTGCCTTTGGGCTTACGGTCTGGGCGCAAACGTCACCTGCCGGCGAAAAGGGCAAAAGCAGCATCGTCCGCACAGTCATCAACATTCCGGGACAGCCCTCTGCGGAGGACCTCAAAAAGACCAAAGCCGACAAAGAAAAAGCGGCAGCCCAATCCGAAAAAGACACCAAAACCGACAGCGCGGCGGCCAAAACCGAAACCAAAACCGACAGCGCGCAACCCAAAACGGATAACGCTCAATCAAAAACTGACAGCAATACTGAAAAATCCGGCACCGCGTCATCGGATGCGGCAAAAACCGGGGACACCGGCAACCAGACAGTAAAAACCGCCGCCGACGCGAACATCCCCCATGTGTCCTATTGCGCTCACAGCCAGGATATCGGCTGGATGGACAATGTGCGTGATTGCGAAACCGCCGGCACCACGGGCCGATCTCTTCGCATGGAAGCTTTTAAGGTTAAGTTGGATAACGCGAAGGTTGAAGGCAACATTGAGTACCGCGCCAACATTCAGGACATCGGTTGGGAAAGCAAATGGTACCAAAACGGCGAAATGTCCGGCACCGTCGGCAAAGAGTTGCGTCTGGATGCCGTGGAACTCAGACTCACCGGCGCGATAGCGGACAAATACGACCTGTACTACCGCGTCCACGTCCAGGATATCGGCTGGATGGATTGGGTGAAAAACGGCGAATCAGCCGGCGCGGAAGGTCAGGAAAAACGCGTTGAAGCCATTCAAGTCGGTTTAGTGGAAAAAGGTGAATCTGTGAAAACAATGACTTCAAGAGCGATAGGCGGCTCGGTAGAATCTGTCGGACCCGGCGCCTTCAAAATGGCGGTCGAAACCAGCCTGCCTGATCAAATCAATACGGTAACTTATCATGTGCGGCCTGAAAACGCGGATGATGCCGAAACGCGCGATTATGTTGCGAACACCCATCAAAACGGCACATGGACCGCGGAAGCATCCATCGCCGATTTCGGATTTTATACCGGCAACTATCAAGTGACTTGCGATATTCAAAAGGATGACAATACCACTGAACATATGGTGGTATCCGATGCCTTTAAGCCGGAGCCTTTAACGGTTTCCGCCGTTATGCTTGAAGGGACAAATACGGAATACCGTTTTACGATTGCGGTGCCCGCCGGCGCGAACATTCGAGAAATTATGCTGCCGACCTGGACCTATGAAGCCGGACAGGACGACATCGTCTGGCATCAGGCGAACCGTATTGATGGTAATACTTTCGGGGTGGATATCAATATCCGCGATGATCATTACAACGGGAGAAATCTGATTACCCACGCTTATTTGAAAGACGGCGACGGCGTTGATCATTTCATCGGCGCGATATCGACACCGCTAGCTCCAACGGAGCTTACGCAGTACATCGGACACCGGGGCTATTCCTCAGCCTATCCCGAAAATTCACTGGCCTCGTTTAAAAACAACAAATGGCAATACGCTGAATGCGATGTCTGGCCCACCGCGGATAATGAGTGGGTGATTATGCACGATTCCGTCATCGACCGCATGACTGACGGCAGCGGCGCTATCAGCGATATGACACTGTCTGAGCTCAGACAGTACCACATCGACACCGGGGCCAATATCGAACAATGTTCGCCGGAAGATCTGGTTATCCCCACCTTGTCCGAATACTTGTCGGTGTGCAGCAATCAGGGCATCATCCCGGTCATCGAAATCAAGGCCGAAACCATTTCCGACGAAGCCTACGCCAACATGCAAAAGGATCTCGCCGAATATGGTTACGACGCCTCCAACATGGTCATCATCTCCTTCTTCTCCGAACCCTTAAGGCAAATGGAAAGCCGTTATCCCGGGGTGGAACTCATGTATTTGACCATGAGCATCAACGATGAATACGTGCAGACCGCCAAATCCATTTCGGAAAACTGCTCCGTCAGCAGCCAATACAGCGGCGTCACCCAAAGAGAAATCGATCTGTGTCACAGCAACGGCATCAAAGCCGGCGTCTGGACCGTTCCCGACGACGCGTGCGCGCGGTTCAGACAAATGAAAGCGGATTATATCACGCTGAATTAATGGGCAAAGTCCATCACATGATGAACAGGCACTCGTTCAACCAATTTGCGCCTTTCGACGCCATGAATCTTCAATAAAGTGAGGTTCTCTCCGAACAGTTAAACATGATCTGTTCGGGGAAAACCTGTGCGCGATAGGTAAGTCTTTGAAGTCATCTCCAACTTTTCCCCCGCCCCACACCGTACGTGCAACTTTCATCGCATACGGCGCTCCATCTATATTTAAGTTTATCCACATCTCCGACATGAATCGTTTCTTTCTGCTTTTCCACTTCTTTTAGTTTTGAATGCAGATTTCTTTGTTGTCTGCTAGTTTACGCAATTTATTGAGTTTTTCCATCTGCTTTTTATCTAATTTATATTTCTCAAGGATTTCTTTTATGGTTTTCTCTTTTGTTGCGTGTATAAGCTTATGGATTTCCGGATGTATGATTGTTAGGTTTTTGTAGCTGTCATCTTTTGTCTTGTGCCATGGCACTTTATGATGACAGTGCATTTCCCAAGGTGCTAGTCTTATTCCTGTCACGCTACATTTTCCTTTTTGTGCCACGTAGAGGGATATGCGATTATCGTTATATTCAATGCTCGCTCGTTTTCCCAAAATGGGATGTTCCCTGATATACTTTAATTCGGCTTCACTGATGTCTTTAAGCTTTTTGTGTATTTCTGTTCTGCCTTCTACCGTATATTTGTTGACACTTTGTTTTTTCATCATCGGTTTTTTGCATTGAACATAGGCTAACGGAATAATAGGAACTTTCATTAGATATCTGACTTGCTCAGATTTCATATAAGGTAGAATTCCTTTATCTTTGCCTTTATATTGTCCTTTACTTGTGAATCCATTTGGGTTTTCCTTATTTCTCGTTTTTGCTTTGGGGAATCGGTTGTACATACATTTCATGAGATCATGAGCAATTTTTCTGACATCAATATTGACATGCGTCGCTATTTTGTAGTAATTGTGCTTTCCGATCACCATGCTGTTGTATTTTCCGATTTCTTTTATCGTTTGTTTCGAGTTTGGGGTCTTCTGTATTCTTTTAATTTGAGCTTTTAAGTCGTTTTTCATCTTTCTCAGCGCTTTTGGCGCAACATGGGTCTCTGCTACTCTTCGGGTCTGTCCTTTTTTGTCCTTACCTTTTTTAACAGCTTTAAGCATGAATCCAAGGAATTCACTCTCGTGCTTTTTCAGGTTCGTGATTTTGGACTTTTCCTCAGAGATTGGTAGTCGTAGTCTTTCTTTTAACCACATTTGGCACGCTTTGAATATTTTCTCCGCATTGCTTCGTGTATTGGTAAAGATTTTGAAGTCATCCGCATATCGCACGATGTACATGGGCTTTAGCTTGGATGAATTTCTTAAGCTTCTAGCCACTCTGTCATAGCATAAAATGTCGTTTCTTAAGTATGGTTTCACATTTTTCGCATTGAAAGTTTCCCATTGTTCGCCGATCCACCAGTCGAACTCATTGAGATTGACATTTGCAAGTAGCGGACTTAGGATTCCTCCTTGCGGTGTTCCCTTATTGGGGTAGACTATTTCACCGTTTTCCAACTTGATGGGTGCTTTCAAGATTTTTCGGATAATCACTAGAAGTTGTTTATCACGGAATCCCATAGTCCATAATTGGCGCATGAGTTTTACATGATTCACCTCATCAAAAAATCCTTTGATATCAACGTCCACCACAAAATGTAGTTTCTGCTGATTAATCTTTCTAACACAATCCGCTATAGCGTTTTCCGCACTTCGGTTAGGGCGAAAGCCGTAACTTCTGGTATTGAATTTTGCTTCGCAGATCGGCTCCA
>CACZTE010000171.1 GCA_902784045.1 uncultured Eubacterium sp.
CCGCTTTATGGCTTATCTCATCGAGGAAACCAAAGGCCGTTTCCCGACTTGGCTGGCGCCGGTGCAGGTGAAGGTGCTGTCCATCTCTGAAAAGACGGTGGATTACGCTGACGCTGTGACGGAAAAACTGCTCGATCTGGGCGTGCGCGCCGTAAAAGACACGTCAAGCAAGAAAATCGGCTATAAGATCCGTCAGACCCAAAAGGAAGACAGACCGCCTTATATGCTGGTTTTAGGCGCGAGAGAAGCGGAAAACGGAATGGTCAATGTGCGTAACCGCGACGGCAAAACCTTTGATATGACCGTCGACGCCTTTATTGACATGGTGACTACGGAAATCGAAACACGAAGAGACGCAAAACTGCCGGAAGACTGTGAATAATTGAATACCTTCGAGACAGGCGTATAAGTATTCAAAAGCAATGCCGTTTAAAGTTGATTGACTTTTGTATTTCGATTCGCCCGCCTATCTCAAGAAATTTTATTTAACAATTAATCAAAAAAGCTCCCCAATGATGAAGCCGGGGAGTTTTTTGTTGAATAATTCGTTTGAAGCGGCGCGTTTTCAAAAAGAGGTGTTTTGTTTCATAATTGTTTTTGTACTCTCATGATGATCGTGTCATCAAATTAATTGGATAATAACTGATGCGTTGCGATTCGGCTGTGTTTGGATTGCCGGATGTGCTTTGTAATTCGCTTAAAAAGCCTTGAATTTTAGCTAAAAGATGATATAATAAAATTAGCTAAGAGAAAAGAAGGTGATGAGATGGACATGAAGATACAAACGGCGACGGCAACAGAAATGCAAAACAATTTTGGTCGATACCTCGCCATGGTTCAGGATGGCAAAGAGGTGATTGTAACCAAAAACGGCAAAGAAGTCGGGCGTTTTATTCCCCGGAAGGCAGCGGTTTCCTATTTGACAGATTCCCTGACGGGCATTCTTAAAAGGGATTCGAATATGGATGATGCAAAAGGGGAACGCTTGAGGGAAAAGTATGACATTACTGATTGACGGAAATATTGTGCTTGATGTCCTCGCGAAAAGGGAACCGCATTTTGAGGATTCCACCAGGATATGGAAGATGTGTGAAACCGGTTTGGCGAAAGGGCGGATTTCGGCGCTGACTTTCGCAAATTTGGTGTATGTGATGAGAAAAGAATTTGACGCGGAGAAGGTCCGCGTTGTGTTTGAAAAGCTGTCATTGATTTTTCAGTTTGAGGATTTAAACGTCACGGATATCCGTACGGCCGCGGATATGCGATGGCGTGATTTTGAGGATGCCATCCAGGCTGCTACGGCTAAGCGGATCCACGCTGATTATATCATCACGCGCAATGTGAAGGATTTTACGGATAGTGAAATACCTGCATTGACCCCGTCTGCGTTTCTTGCCATGCGGGATTTTTAAGATTGTTAGATTGTGCGCGGGTTGCGTGTAGAAATGACGACTGACTCAAAAAAACGCTCAGGCTTATCGCCCGGGCGTTTTTTGCTTGCGTTATTTAATAATGTGTGATGAACATTGGTTTGTTAAGGCGCCGGGATTAGTCCTGCGGGACAATTTCGCCGGCGATTTTTTTCTTGATGAAGGTGCGCAGGTCGTCTAAAGCCTCGTTTTCGAAGGCGATGTCCTCAGAAGCAAGTTCGGTTTTGGCCGGGGTAATGCCCATGCGTTTGGCGGCGTCTAAAAGCAAGTCGGCACAGACAAGGGGGGTTCTCACCAGCGCCGGGCCAAGGGCGTGGGTGAAGATGACGTTTTGGGTTCGGGCGCCTTCGAGCTTGCCGCCGTCATTGCCTCTGCCGTAGCGTACGTCGGCAAAGGGGGCTTGATCTTTGGCCAGCGCGACATCGCAGCGCTGAATCTGGGTGGCGATCATTTCGCGCTTGCTACCGCGGACGGTTAGCCACAAATCATCACCGAAGATTTCGTCCCGTTCGGTGAGGGTCATATCAAGCAGTCCGAGGCCTTCAAAAACGGTGCCGTCGGCGAGCCGTGTAGTTTTTGCTAAAATTGAGCCGCTGCCGCCGATGGCGATGATGTGTCCGCCTTTTTTGGCGAAGGATTCCAGGCGGGAGCGCTGGGGCATCAGCGCTGCGCAGATGTCGGCCATGGCGGCGAGATCGCCGGGCGGGAAGAAGATCATGCCGGTATCGGACATGGGAACGCGGTCGGTCAAGCTTCGGCATTTGACGATTTCAAAGGGCAGACCTAACAGGCTTGCGATGTTAAACATTGCCATGAGATCGCCCCGTCCGCCTTCTAAGGTGAGGACGTCGGGATACATCCAGACGGCGGTAAGCCTTTCGGCGTTGTCGGGCATGTCCAAATAGGACAGGTTGCTGATGCTGCCGGC
>CACZTE010000172.1 GCA_902784045.1 uncultured Eubacterium sp.
GACGATTCATTATGTTTCGTCCTGCATTTTATCCAAACAGCCATGCATTTCCGCTTCGCCGCGTAAGTTACTGACTGTTTTGATGTACCCGTTCGGCGCAGCATTGACGGTTTATCTCAAGCACACCCAGCGCGAGCATATATAGATACTCTAATTTGGAGGCAACATGATTACTTCTTTTAAAATGGCGAAGCAATACATTAAAGCTGATTACGAAAAAATCAACGGAAAGATTTCTTTTAAGGGGATCATTAAATCTTTAATGTTTGAGCCTGGGTTTAAGTATATTTTTTGGATGCGCTTAACGCAATTTTATTGGCTGAAAAAGGGCATTTGTTTCCCGCTTTATGTTATATGTAGATTTATATTGAAACATTATGCGTATAAATTCACGTACGATATTTCCTATAGAGCAGATATTGCTCCCGGTTTTAGTATTAGTCATCATGGGGTTTTAATTATTCGTGCAGACACCAAAATAGGAAAGAATTGTTGGGTAAGACCGGGAACTTGTATAGGAAAAAAGTCTGTTGAGGATGAAACCGATCCGCCGGTCATTGGTGATTATGTTCAAATTGGGTTTGGCGTTTGTATTTTCGGAAATGTCCATATAGGAGATAATGTCAGTATTGGCGGAAATTCTGTTGTGATTCACGATATTCCATCCTATAGTGTAGCAGTGGGTGCTCCTGCAAGGGTTGTAAAAACATTAAAGTAAACTCTATGAAAAAGGTATTGTTTTTTATTCCGAATTTGTCCGTTGGGGGCGCGGAGAAGGTTTTGATTAATCTCGTCAACAACATGGACAGATCGAAGTTTGATATCACCGTTCAGACATTATTTCCCGGTGGTGTCAATGAACAGTTTTTGAAAAAAGATATACGCTATAAAGCTTGTTTTAAAAAGACATTCAAGGGCAATAGTCAGATTTTAAAGTTATTTAAGCCTGAAACATTATATAAACATTTTATTACTGAGCATTATGATACTATCATTTCCTATTTGGAAGGTCCGACTGCTCGCATTGTTGCCGGATTCGGCGATGAGGCTACAATTAAAATCTGTTGGATTCATTGCCGCTTTGATTCGCAGCGGACAGCACAAACCGGCTTCCGCAATTTTGCGGAAGCAAAAGAGCTGTACAATCGATTTGATAATATCGTCTGTGTGTCCGAATGGGTGAAGAATTATTTTTGCCGGACAATGGATTATTGCGGTAATATTGAAGTTTTGTACAATACAAATGAGACAAAAGAGGTTTATCAAAAATCATTGGAGTCGGTGGAGGACGTGGTTTTTGATAAAGATTGCTTTAATCTTTGTTCTGTCGGTAAAATTGCTCCCGTAAAAGGGTTCGATCGTCTTGCGCGAATACATAAAAAACTGCTGGATGAAGGGATAAAAAATAAGGTATTTATTCTTGGAGAGGGATATCAAAGAGATGAAATTACATCTTATCTGAAAGCGAACGGTTTAGAAAAATCGTTTATCTTCCTTGGTTACCATACGAATCCATATAAATATGTATCAAAATGTGACTTGTATGTATGCAGTTCGATATCTGAGGGATTCTCTACTGCGGCAACCGAAGCGCTTATTGTTGGTACGCCGGTATGTACGGTCGAGGTTTCGGGTATGAAGGAAATGCTTGGAGAGCATAACGAGTATGGCGTTGTTACCGATAATAACGAGGATGCTTTGTACGAAGGGGTAAAATCATTATTGAAGAAGCCCGAACAGCTTGCGTATTATAAAAAGCAAGCACAAATCAGAGGAAAGTATTTCAGCACGGAGAACACTGTGAGAGCAGTGGAAGATATGTTGAACCGATTTTAAAGAGGGTACCGGTAAATGGGGTTAAGAATAGAAACATGGAATATAGCATACAGAAAGAAAGCGGATACTTCTTTTCGTAATACCGGGATTCCCTTTACAGTTATGCCAAATGGGCATCGCGGATGGTATGCCGATCCTTTTTTATTTGACTATAAAGATGAGACGTATTTGTTTGCGGAGTATTTTTCTTATAAATTA
>CACZTE010000173.1 GCA_902784045.1 uncultured Eubacterium sp.
CGTGTTTGGCCGAATTGAGTGGGTCGAAGATTATGAAAAAACAGTGGATATCAGCCGTAAACTCTGCTACAAATTTACCGACGATGAGCAATATATCGAAGAGGAGATAAGAAAAAGCGCAAGAGGAACGCTTTGTTTCGCGTTGGTCCCTGAACATATCACCGGAAAACTCGTTAACGAAGCATAGGCTTTCTGAAATGATTATGATTTCGATTCAAATGATTATCAAGCGCGCTCGGTCTGACTACCGCTTATTTTCATGGTGGTGTAAATGTTTGTTCGCGCGTGAAATATGATTGAGCTATCGCATTTTTTTAAGGAAAACATATTTTAGATTGATTTTATTTCTAAAATCTTCAAGAAACAAAAATTTACCCTCATAAATTTAAGAGAGTTAGAAATTATAAAAAAATGAAATTTTTTATCTCATCAAAATTGTGAACTTGATTTTTTTTTCTTTTATCTCTTACTTTTTAATAAAAAGACAACTAATTTTTACATCGTCAAAATGATAACAATGTGCTAAAATAAATACAATCTTTATCAACACTCTATTTCATTTATTAGAATTGTACTAATAATCAAGAAAGGATTATCAATGAAAAAGTATTTTGATTTAACTGGCCAAGTTGCTATCGTTACCGGTTGTTCCACAGGATTAGGTGTTCAAATGGCCAAAGCTCTTGCCAATCAAGGTGCCATTATTGTTCCCATTGCCCGTAGACAAAATTTGATCGAAGAAGTAGCTAAAGAAATCACCGAAGAATTCGGCGTTGAAACGCTTCCGCTTCGCTGTGATATCACCGATACTCAAATGGTCGATGAAATGGTTGATACAGTCATGGAAAAATTCGGCCGTATTGATATTTTGGTAAATAATGCCGGAACAGGTGCTGTTGCTCCTGCCGAAGAAATCACTGATGAACAATTCGAAAATGAAATGAATATTGACTTATTCGGAAGTTTCCGTGTTGCCAGAGCTGTTGCTAAAAAAGCGATGATTCCCGCCAAATACGGTCGTGTGATCAACATCGCGTCTATGTATGGTCTGGTCGGAAATAAAGTTGCTGGTTCCGCGCCGTATCACGCTGCCAAAGGCGGTGTCGTTAATTTAACCAGAGCCCTTGCATCAGAATGGGGAAAATATAATATCACAGCCAATGCGATTTGCCCCGGATATTTCTATACACCGCTCACTCAGGAAACTTTGGATTCGGATTTCTTCCAAGCTAATGCCAAAACAATGATTCCAGAAGAACGCTATGGTAATGAAGGCGAACTTGATTCAGCCGTTCTTTTCCTGGCCGCGCCGGAATCTAGCTATGTAACCGGGGTTAATCTTCCCGTTGATGGCGGCTATACCGCAATGTAAGACTATTGCTTTATTCATTTGATTGTATATCGGATGTTTCATTCGATGGATTAAAGAATAAATCATAGTCCTCGGTAAGCGTACTTATCACAAATAAATTTCAAACAAAATCATTTGATACAACTTGACGCACATTTATTATATGCTAGAATAATGCTATAAGGGAGTAATCGGCACGAAAGTGTGGCGCCGTCAACAGATTTGTTTTTTAACATGGCTGCGCCTTTAACGATGAGACTTATCTGTTTTTGCGGGTAAGTCTCTTTTTTTAGGTTTATTATCAGAGCTTTTCGGGAAGGGAAATGCTCAGGATAATCATTTTTGAATCAAGGAGTTTTCAATGGGCTTTTGGGGTATAGTTATTTTGGCAATCGGCTTGGCTATGGATTCCAGTGCCATTTCGGCCTGCAAGGGAATGGCTATGCGGAAATTTAATGTTAAGCACTCGGTTATAATCGCGTTGTCCTTTGGATTTGCGGAAGGCATTTTGTCATTCATAGGTTGGGCTTTGGGCGCCCAGTTTTATGAAGTCTTTTCAAGTTACAACAGATGGATTGTGCTAATCCTTTTGTCTTTGATCGGCGGTAAAATGATTTGGGACGCGTTTCATGAGGATCCGGATGAAGAAGAGCATGAGGACTATTTTGATGCGAAAGAAACATTTATTTTATCGATTGTGACAAGTGTTGACGCGATGGCAGCCGGCGTAAGCTTTGCCTTCATGTCTATCAATATTCCGCTGGCAATCGGAACGATTACTGTCATTTCATCGTCATTTTCCTTTGTCTCCGTGATAATCGGGCATTATTTCAGCGCGAAATTCGGCTCAAAAGCAGAAATAATTGGCGGTATTGCATTGATACTCATTGGTATCTATCTTTTCGCTTCCGACAGTGGATTGATTCATGGTGTTTTATAAATCTGTCATTTGAATATTATTGAAATTTTAATGTAAATTTGATAATATAAAACAAAATCACAGATTTCAAACAGATTTAAAAACAAGGAGTTTTATTATGCTGAAAAAGATATTAGGATATTTGTTGATTATTTTAGCTGGCGCAACGCTTGGATTTTCTGCCGTCTATCTACTTTATGAAAAAAACAAAGAAAAAAAACTCGGAGGCAAACTTATTCGCGTCAATTATCGTTTTTCCAAAGATTTTGATGATTAATCAAGGCGTTTGAGGATGTCAATGAGCGAAACAAAAAAAGACCTCATTTTTATTTTTTCCGCATCAACAGGCGGAGGCCATAATGCCGCTGCGCGCTCTCTGCAGACCGGATTAATTAAAAAGGGATATGACGTCAAAGTTATTGATGCTTTCGGGGAAACACCCGCGCTCAATAAAGTCGTCACAAAAGGTTATCAGGGCCTGGTTGATAAACTGCCGAAGCTTTATCACACATTTTATTATCACTGGGATAAGCAAACAAAAAACCAAAAACGATTTTTCAACGCCATTACGTATATCATGAATCCTGAAATCCTCCCAATGATATACGAGGAAAAACCGGTTCTTCTTATATCCACGCATCCGTTTGTCACCAAAAAACTCAGTACATTAAAAGCGAAAGGCGCGTTTAACATACCGATATTATCTTTCGTCACAGATTATAAAATACACGGTTTTTATATCAGCCCTCAGGTTGACGCGTATGTTGTTGGCAGTGAATATACCAAAAAAGATATGGTTGCCAGAGGAATGCCTGCCGATATCATATATCCTTTCGGCATTCCGCTTCGCGCGGAATTCCAGGGCCAAGACCAAGTCAAAGAAAAAGAAGAGCCTAAAGACACGGATGTACGCGGAACTATTTTAATGATGGCGGGAAGCCTGGGTTCTTCACAAATGGAAAAAGCATTTTCGGCTGTCATGAAAGTCAATGAACCGATTCGCGTCATTGTCGTTTGCGGAAAAAACGAGTCAATGGCCAGAGATTTGAAATTTCTCACCAAGGTATATGATGACGACACAAAAAAAGTCGAGATTTATGGATTTGTGGACAATGTCGATGAACTGATGGATATATCCGATGTCATTGTCACCAAACCGGGGGGGATCACCACAACAGAAGCCATCGTAAAAGGCATTCCGATGCTGATACCTTATTATTATCCGGGACAGGAAGAAGATAATGTTGATTTCGTTGTCGATTCAGGCATCGGTATAAAGATTGACAAAATTAAAGACCTGACATCCATGATTGAGTTTTTAATTCAAAATCAATATATCCTTTGGGAAATGTCGAAAAACATGTCAGAAACAGCCGCAGAGCGGTCCGAAAAAAATACGTTGAATTTATGTGATAATCTTATAGCTCAGTATAAAGAGAGCGATAAATACGACGTGTTTACCGAACCGAAAAATTGGCTTTACAACCTGATAGAGAAATGATAAAATAACGCAGAAATAAACCTGTTCTTGGTCTTGCGCTTCTCCGACGCATCACGAGGAACAGGCAGTAAAACCAATAAAGGAGAAATCATCATGATTACCAAAGAACAAAAAGAACAGATTATCAAAGAATTCGGCACCCATGAAGGGGATACAGGATCCCCCGAAGTACAGGTCGCATTATTAACCTATCGTATTAACGATTTAAATGAACACTTTGCGGTTCACAAAAAAGACCATCATTCCCGCAGAGGCCTGCTCAAAATGGTTGGTCAACGCCGTAATATGCTCGCTTATTTAAAGAAAAAAGATATCACACGTTATCGTGAATTGATTGCACGATTAGGACTTAGAAAATAATTTGACCAAGGCGGAGTTATCCGCCTTTTTTCTAATTAACCGACTCATCC
>CACZTE010000174.1 GCA_902784045.1 uncultured Eubacterium sp.
AGCGAAGAAAGAAGCGGAAGCGAAGGCAAAGGCCGAAGCTGAAGCCAAGGCAAAGAAAGAAGCGGAAGCGAAAGCAAAGGCCGAAGCCGAAGCCAAGGCAAAAAAAGAAGCGGAAGAAAAATATAAAGAACTGCACGAACTTCCGATTTGGTTAATGTAGTTATTTTAAGACGGAAGATTTCAAACGTGATGTCATTTGGATAGGTTTAGGAATTTTTTATAGAAAAAACAATCTATAGAATCAAAAAATGTTGAATTTTTTGAGACCGGCGCTTGTCGGTCTCTTTTGTTTTAAGAGAAAGAAACAACCACTTTTACATCAAAAACAGCTATGATATAATGAAAACATAATGATTGAAAGGAAAAATGAATGACATTACTTGAAAAGATAAAAGAAATATACAAACAAGATCGATTCGCAACGAAAGTAACAGGTGTTGAATTAGTTGACGTCGGGAAAAATTACGCGAAAACAAAAATGGTAATCAGCCCGGATCACCGAAATGTTGTCGGTCAAGTTATGGGCGGCGCGATATTCACTGTGGCAGATTTTGCCTTTGCTGTCGCGTCGAATATTGGGGCGCCGGAAACTATTTCCACAGACAGTCATATTGTTTTTATGAATGCCGCTAAGGGTGATACACTCTATGCAGAAGCGGAATGCTTAAAAGCCGGTAGACGAACCTGTACTTTTTGCATTCACGTCAAAGATAATCTGGGGATAAATGTGGCGCAAATGACAATGATGGGTTTGCGCGTCAGTGACAACTATATTATTGATCCCGCGGAATGTCAATTCAATTAAAAGGATTGTAAAAAACGGCATAGGATTCATCACTTTTGGATACTGTTTTGAACAATAAACGGCATACGATATTTTGGGTTGCCGTAAAAGTAGCATTCGAATTTTCGAATGAGATTATATTTCAATATTCCCGATTATGAACATTCGATTAATTATACTCGATGAGAAGATCTGCTCTTTAAGAATCGATGGTTAGATGATGATTTTTAAGCGATTGTTGTAATATATACACATACGACGTAATTGGCTTAATGAACGAATTGATTATACGAGAGTTGTCAGATTCACGGGGATGTGACTTAAAAATTTTTCGATTTGAAAAACATATAGCCGGGTTAGGATAAAAAAGAAACGAGTAATATTTGAAATTTAAAATACACCACAAATTAAGTGTCGGTGAGATCGCAATGAATGAAAGGTTTTAAATCCGGTTAATTTATTGTTCTCTGAAGCATTGGCGAATTGAGAACGACAGATTATGGTTCGCCCTATGCTGGGGCGAAAAAAATGATTTGGGAAAGGATAGAATATGCATTTTACATTCGCTTTGGGAATTGTGATACTTGCAGTGTGGATTTTACCCATGGTTGTCAATTTGACGCCGATGGGAAAATCGCCGGTTTTTATGTTTTCTGGAACGCCGCTAAAAATCCTCAGAATCATTGTTTCTGTTGTAACTGGCGCTTTGTTGTTTGTTAATTTTTTTGATACAAACGTTCCGGTTGTTGTTCAAATTATCTCATCCGCTTTAATGGTCATTTCACTGGCAATGTGGACAGCGGTATGGGCGCTTTGTCTGGGAGAGGAATCTTATTTACCAATGGAGAACAACATCGTCACAATGGTTTATGTTTGCGCTGTTCCTGTCAGTATGATTTCCGGGGCGTTTCATAGCGGCAATTGGATATTGTTGGTACTAGCGGTAAGTCTTTTAACGGTAAGATGGCTGTGCGCAAGACCCTATTTGATAATGATAAAATCTGAGGAACCGCTAAAGGCCGAATGATTATTTCTGCGGCTTTCACCATAACCAATAGTAGGTTTGAATGATTGCGTTTATGTTTCTTGAACTGACAAGATGTTAATAATCCTTAAGTACTGATGAGAGGTAATGCTTGCGAATAGGGCGCAACTAAGATATAATATATTCAACGTTTTATCTTAAAAGGAGGATTTACAAATGAAATACGAATGCACAATTTGCGGTTATGTTTATGATCCCGAAGTCGGCGATCCCGATGGTGGCATTGCACCAGGTACAGCTTTCGAAGATATTCCCGATGATTGGGTATGTCCTGAATGCGGCGTTGGCAAAGAAGATTTTCAACCCGTTGAATAACGCATAAGAAAGCACATAATATCGGCTTTACAGATTGAAAAGAAATTATAATTTCAGGAGATTGAATGGCTGTTAAGGTTCGGGAAAAAGTTACCAACGATATGTCGCTTTCGACAATGGCGCTAATAGCGCTTATTGTCATTGTCTATATCACATTATACGAATTGATGGTCAATCATCAATCCGACGTGTTTTTACGTTCGGTGTATGGCCTCTTGGCTATTGTTATTATGGTCGTGACAATGATCCTGTTGGTTCGCTATATGTTTATTACTTTCAATATGATTTTGACCCACGATCGATTA
>CACZTE010000175.1 GCA_902784045.1 uncultured Eubacterium sp.
ATGGCTGTTCCGAGCTTGACCTATGCACATCATTGTCATCTTTCCGAAAGCGGAAGCGGCAAAAAAGGTAAGGGACATTTTAATCCGGGCGGGTTATCACGATGTCAAAACATGCACGACCATCGCGGCAGCGCGAAGCTTCGCCCAGACCTTTGAGGAAGGATTAATCATAGCCTATTACAGGCTTCCCGATGAGTCCGCCATCCAGTTATACGAAGATCTTTACGCCGGATTTCAAATGATCATTACAGGACCTGCGGATGTGCTTGAAGACTATGCTCGGGACGATGTGCTTATGCTGGCGATGCCCTTCCACAAAAGCGAACTGCTCTCTACGGTAGAGACACTCTTGGGAAACCGCGCTTATCGGACAAAGCGCCAGCTTTCCGGAAAAAGTGCCAGGCCTGTTTCGGAACATAAAATCATCGAAAGCGCTAAGGCACTTCTGATTGAGCGCAATCGTCTTACCGAGGAACAGGCCCATCGCTTTTTACAAAAGGCAAGCATGAATCGAGGATTGACTTTGGTCCAAGCCGCGCAAATTGTCTTAAACACCCTTGATGAAACCTCATAAACCGGATGAATCCGAAAAAAAACGAAAGTACGGCAAAACAATATGATGAAACAATTAATCAAACAATACGAACAACTCAAAACAGAAAAAGATGCCTGCGGTATCGGAGCGGTGGTCAGTATCACCGGCAAACAGAATCACCTGGTCCTTTCAGAGGCCCTCAATATCGTCGAGAAGCTTGAACACCGCGCCGGAAAGGACGCCACCGGAAAAGTCGGTGACGGTGTCGGAATTCTGACGCAAATTTCCCATGACTTTTTTAAACCGGTTGCGGCAAAGCAGGGCATCGACCTGCGTGAAGCGGGAGATTACGGCATCGGTATGTTCTTCTTTCCTCAGGATCAACTCAAGCGAACTTTCGCGAAAAGGATGTTTGAGGTCATCATCGAAAAAGAAGGGCTTAAGCTGCTGGGATGGCGAGATGTGCCGGTTCGACCGGACATTCTGGGAGAACCGGCGACTATCAGTATGCCGCACATCATGCAATGTTTTATTGAAAGACCTGAGTGTCGGCAGCGCGGCATCGACTTTGACAGACGTCTGTACGTCATCCGGCGTGAATTTGAGCAAAGCGCCGAAGACACTTATATCTGCTCTCTTTCATCGCGTACGATTGTCTATAAAGGCATGTTCCTCGTCGGACAACTCAGGGCATTTTATGATGATCTCAGAGACGAACGCTATCAGACCGCGGTAGCGATTGTTCACTCCCGTTTTTCAACCAATACGACACCTTCCTGGGAACGGGCGCATCCTTATCGAATGATTGCCCATAACGGAGAAATCAACACTATCCGAGGAAATATCGACCGTATGTTCGCCAGAGAAGAAACCATGAACAGCAAGATTTTCAAAGAAGATATTGATAAAATCTATCCGGTCATCGGGAATGTGGCTTCGGATTCGGCGATGATGGATAACACGCTTGAATTTTTGGTTATGAATGGGATGCCTATGCCGCTGGCGATGATGATTTTGGTACCGGAACCGTGGAAGCACAATGGCCTAATGTCCAGAAACAAAAAAGATTTTTATCATTATTACTCGACGATGATGGAACCCTGGGATGGCCCTGCCGCGCTGCTTTTTACCGATGGCGAAACCTTTGGCGCGACACTGGATCGCAACGGCCTTCGGCCTTCAAGGTACATTGTGACGGATGATGGCAGGCTAATTTTATCATCAGAGGCCGGAGTGATTGATGTGGACGAAGCGCATATCGTTAAAAAATCACGGCTGGAACCCGGCAAAATGTTGATCATCGATACCAAGAAGGGCAAGATTATTTCCGATGAGGTTTGTAAGAACCGGTACGCAAGTCAAAAGCCCTACGGTGAGTGGATCGACTTAAATCTTTTGCGGCTCAGAGATCTTCATATCCCTAATCAGAAAATTCCTGTTCACACGCAAACTGAGCGTGATAAGCTTTACCGTGCCTTCGGATATACCTATGAAGATGTTTTTGAACAGATTATGCCAATGGCGAGAACGGGAAACGAGCCGATTATGTCCATGGGACATGATGTTCCTCTTGCGGTTCTATCGGATAAACATCCACCGCTGTTTCATTACTTTAAACAGCTCTTTGCCCAGGTAACCAATCCGCCGATTGACGCGCTCAGGGAAAAAACGGTTACTGACACAACCGTAACCATTGGATCTGACGGCGATCTTTTGGGCGACAAAGCGGAAAATTGCCGCGTACTTGAGATTGATCATCCGATTTTAACCGAAACGGATTTACTCAAAATCCGCAATCTGGATGATGAGGGCTTTCGGACGAAAACCATTCCACTTCTCTACTATAAACACACATCGCTGTCTCATGCCCTCCGGCAGTTAAATATCGCTATCGACCGGGCAGCGGCAGAAGGCAAAAATATCATCATCCTTTCGGATCGGGGCATCGATGAAAACCACGTTGCCATCCCATCGTTGCTGGCTGTCTCTTCGGTGGAACAACATTTGGTCGAAACCAAGAAGCGAACAGCGGTTTCACTCATTCTAGAAAGCGGTGAACCCAGAGACGTCCATCAAATGGCCGCGCTGCTTGGTTTCGGTGCCCGAGCAGTCAATCCCTATTTGGCTCACGAATGTATCGGAGAACTCATAGATTCGGGTTTACTTAACAAAGATACCCACACGGCTATTGGAGATTACGACAAGGCACTTCTCGCCGGCGTTGTAAAGACCGCGGCCAAAATGGGAATCTCAACCCTTCAGTCTTATCAATCGGCACGTATTTTCGAAGCCATCGGGCTTAGCCGGGAAGTGACGGACAAATATTTTATGGGAACAGGATCGGTGATTGGCGGCATCGACATTTCGGATATTGAAGAGGATGTGGCTTTTCGCCACGATCATGCCTTTGATCCTCTCGGGCTTCCTGTTGACGCCTCCTTGGACTCTACGGGATTTCACAGTCTTCGAAGCGGGAACGACGCCGAAGATCATATGTACAATCCCAAAACTCTGATTTTGTTACAACAGGCGGTTCGGGAAGCTAATTACGAAAAATTCAAAGCCTACAGTGCTATTGTCGATCATCCCGATCATCCGCACACTATTCGGGGATTGATTGATTTTGCGCCGCAGAATAAACCGATTGACATTGATGAAGTTGAACCGGTTTCCGAGATTGTGAGGCGCTTTCAAATTGGCGCGATGTCCTATGGCTCCCTTTCCAAAGAAGCCCATACCTGTCTGGCCCGGGCGATGAACAGATTGGGCGGACGTTCCAACACCGGTGAAGGGGGAGAAGCGCCTGAACGATTTGACACAGAGGAAAACAGCGCTGTTAAACAGGTGGCTTCCGGCCGATTCGGCGTGACGAGTGCATATCTCAGCAGCGCGAAAGAAATTCAAATTAAAATGGCTCAAGGCGCTAAGCCGGGAGAAGGAGGTCATCTTCCCGGGAAGAAAGTTTATCCATGGGTTGCCAGTGTACGATTTTCTACTCCCGGTGTGTCTCTCATTTCACCTCCGCCGCATCATGATATTTATTCCATCGAAGATTTGGCTGAATTGATTTACGATCTCAAAAACGCCAACAAAAACGCGCGCATTTCCGTCAAATTGGTATCCGAGCCCGGTGTCGGAACCATCGCCGCCGGAGTGGCTAAAGCCGGCGCGCAGGTCATTCTTATTTCGGGATATGACGGCGGAACGGGCGCGGCGCCCTATTCCTCCATTCATCACGCGGGACTTCCCTGGGAACTGGGCGTCAGGGAGGCGCATCAAAGTTTGATTAAGAGCGGTCTTCGCGAGCGCGTGGTGCTGGAAACCGACGGAAAACTCATGACCGGAAGAGATGTTGCCATCGCGGCGCTGTCCGGCGCCGAGGAATTCGGTTTCGCCACGGCGCCTTTGGTTGCCATTGGCTGCATGATGATGCGTGTTTGCGCGAAAGATACCTGTCCGGCCGGCATTGCGACTCAGGATGAGAAATTACGGGCGCGCTTTGCCGGAAAACCCGAATATGTGATGCGGCTCATGCAATATAGCGCCGAAGAACTCCGGGAAATCATGGCGTCTCTCGGGTTTAAAACCTTAAACGAGATGATTGGGCGAACAGATTGCCTGAAGCGCAGAGAGTCAGCTTCGCTGGCTCGAAAAGAAAAAGTCGATATTGCCTCGCTTTTGCATGATGTTGACGGCGATAATCATGCCTGTCATTGCCGTCCGGAAAAAGCGATGAATTTTCATCTCGAAAAAACCCTTGATGAATCGTTTTTAATTCCCGCTTTTCATCAATGTTTAGACAATAGAGAAATACCGAAAAGGTCGAAAAAAATCGATGTCAACGTAAGCACAACAGACCGCGCGTTCGGAACGCGTTTCGGCAGTGAAATCACCAAAGTCTATGGAGATAAACTGGAAGACGACAGCTTTATCATCAATGCCAAGGGCGGCGGCGGCCAATCCTTTGGTGCGTTCTTGCCCAAAGGTGTGGCCATTCGTTTGACGGGTGACGCCAATGACGGTTTTGGCAAAGGGCTTTCCGGCGGAAAACTTGTCATTAAGCCGCCGGCAAACGCGGGCTACAACGCCCATGACAATGTGATTGTCGGCAATGTTGCCCTTTACGGCGCGACGTCGGGAACGGCGTATGTTTGCGGGATTGCCGGTGAGCGTTTTATGGTTCGAAATTCCGGTGCTGTTGCCGTTTGCGAAGGCTGCGGAGATCACGGTCTTGAATACATGACAGGCGGCCGTGCGGTCATTCTCGGGATGACCGGCAAAAACTTCGCGGCAGGCATGAGCGGCGGTATCGCCTATGTCTATGATAAAGATCATACCCTCTATCTGCGCATGAATAAAGAAATGGACAGACTGAAAGAAGTAACAGAAAAATATGACATCGCTGAATTGAAATGCATTTTGACTGATTATGTCAATGCCACGAATTCGGTTTTCGCTAAAGACATCCTTGATCATTTTGATGACTATCTGCCGGATTTTAAAAAAATCATTCCAAAAGATTATCAAGCCATGTTGTCAGCGATCAGCAGATTTGAAGAGCAGGGCATACCGCATGAACACGCGGTATATGAAGCGTTTTTATCAATGAATTAAACTAAATATCTTTGGCTTTTAAATAACGACTGTGTCGTGAAAGCCCGAGACGGACGTATATTTTTTAAAGTTAGGTGAAAAAATGGATACGCAAATCGCGTTTTTAAAATACAGCAGAAAAGATAATCCCGAAACGCCTTGTAGCGAAAGATTAAAAAATTTTGACGAATTTCACACTTTTTTGAGCGAAGAGGAAAGAAGAGAGCAGGCGAGGAGGTGTATGCACTGCGGTATACCGATGTGTCAGTCCGCGGTAGAACTGGATGGCATGATCACCGGTTGTCCGCTGCATAATTTGATTCCCGAATGGCAGGAGAATATTGCGTACGGTCATTCCGGACACGCCCTTGCCAGATTGTTAAAAACTAATAATTTTCCCGAATTTACCGGCGCGGTTTGTCCGGCGCTTTGTGAAAAAGCGTGTATTAACGGTGCTTACGGTGATGCGGTGAGTATACGCGACAATGAGCGGTTTCTGATTGAAAACGCCTTTAACAGCGAATTAATGACTCCCAACATTCCAAAAACCCGCAGCGGCAAAAAGGTCGCGGTCATCGGCAGCGGCCCCGCCGGTCTCGCGACGGCTGATAGTTTGAACAGACGGGGGCATCAGGTCAGCGTTTATGAGCAGGCCGATGAAATCGGCGGTCTGCTCATGTATGGCATTCCGAATATGAAACTCGATAAAGCCATCATCAAAAGGC
>CACZTE010000176.1 GCA_902784045.1 uncultured Eubacterium sp.
AAATTAGGCAAATTATTACACCATGCAGACAACTTAATCATTCGCGGTTTCGGTTTAGTTGCCGTATAATATTGTTAATGGAGGCTTATTATGTATTCAAACCGCTATACAAACCGCTTTTCAAGTCAGACCGTTATTCCGGAGCACGAACGCGTATATCACTATGTTTCCGGCGAGCTGCATAAATATTTGGGATATCACTATCCCCTATCCATTATCGGCACATCCGATGAACCGCGCGTAGTCTTAAACGGCTCCCATTTGGTGCTTTATACCAAGCATCCTCAGGATAGAGGCGAGATTGCTTTTATTCTTGACATGTGGTACCGTGAACAGGCAAAATCCGTTTTTGTTCCTGTTGTCGCCGATGCCATTGTCAAGGCAGCGCCCTACAAAATCAGCATGCCTAAATTGCGCATTTATAAACTGAGCGACCGATGGGGATCCCTTTCTCACGAATCACAAATTTTGGTCATGAATTTAGAACTTATCAAAACCCCCAAACCTTGCATCGAATATATTGCCCTGCATGAGGTCATTCACTCTCGTTATCCCAGTCATGATATGGGGTTTTATTCGGCACTTAGCAATTTGATGCCTGATTGGCGCGAGCGGGAAAATATTTTAAGAACAAAATTCCCTATTTAAACCATATTTTGATTGTTTTTTAATAATTGATTTAGCTGTCAATTATTATTGATGACAACAATAAAAAACAGCACTTCGCCGAAAGTAATGGTGAAGTGCTGTTTTGTTTTTTAAATATTTAATTGACCGCCATGATTGACTATTTTTAAATCTCTGATATCCTTAGCAAGGTTTGCGGAGTGATCACCGACACGTTCCAAATTGGCCAAAAGATCCAAAAAGACGACACCGCTGACAGCGTTACATTCTTTTTTGCTGACGCGCTTGATGTGATTGTTTTTGTACATTTCCGTAAGTTTATCAGATTCGTCTTCTTTTTCCAAAATTCGAGCGCATACTTCGGTATCTTCTGAGTCAAGGGCCACTTCCACATCATCCAAAATACTTCCGATTAAATTAATTAATTCCTCGGCTTCCTTAACACCGGTTTCACTGAGATCAATCTTATCGTTAATTTTCATTTGGGCCAGTTCAGCGATGTTTTCAGCATGATCTCCGATACGCTCAATATCGTGAGCACCTTGCAGATAAAAGGCAACGCGGTTGTTTTCCTCTTCCGACAAATTTGTATTGGTCAGCTTTGTTGAATAATCAATTAATCCCCGTTCAAATTCATCAATGCGTTTTTCTCGCTCAAATACATCAGTAAGCAATTTTTCATCATTCGTTAACAAAGCTGTACAGGCACTTTTGAGGTTTTTTCTGGCCATACGTTCCATATGCTGAATTTCGTTGCTGACAGCACCGATGGCTACAGCCGGATTATTGAACAGACGTTCATCAAGCTGGAGACCTTTTTCTTCTTCTTTCATCGGGAAGCGTTTTTCCAAGAAAGCGACAAAATAATCAACAATCGGTAGCATTGCAATCGTGTTAATCACATTGAAAAGCGTATGTGACCATGCGATTTGGCGGGCTACATTGGGTACTGTGTTTCCAGCGGCATCCGTCATCGTACCGGAAATACTTACAATAAATTCATAAATGGGATTGACCGGTAAGACAGCATCCATAATCATCAAAACAATCAAAATGATGATACCACCGGTCATGTTGATGAACAAATGAAGAAAAGCCGCGTTTTTTGCCGCTGTCGAAGTCCCAATACTGGAAAGCAAGGCAGTGACACAAGTTCCGATATTTGTCCCAATCATGATGGGAATACAAATCTGAATCGCATCTGTTCCCGTTACACTAGCAAAGACACCGCCGATTGCAAGAGCTTGCAGAAGACCTAACGACGCTCCGGAGCTTTGAATAATACCGGTAATGACAGCGCCGAGCAAAAATCCTAAGATCGGATTTTTTCCATAGGTTGTCAGCCAATCGATAAAGACAGGGCTTTCTTTAAGCGGCGCCATTGCGGCACTCATTGTGCTGATTCCGAAAAAGATTAGACCAAAACCGAAAATAATCGTTCCGATATCACGATAGTTTTTCTTTTTTGCAAAAAGCATTATAAACGCCCCTAGCCCTACAAGCAAAGGCGCAAAAGCATTAACATTAAAAGCGATAAGCTGAGCCATAACGGTCGTTCCGATATGAGCTCCCAGTATAATGCCGGCTGCTTGTGTTAATGTCATCAACGATGCATTAACAAATCCCACCACCATAACAGTCGTTGTGCTAGAACTTTGTACCAAAACGGTAACAATCGCTCCCACAAGAATTGCTTTAAAGCGGTTATTCGTCAAAACCTCAAGCAAATTCTTCATCCTGTTACCGGCGATGACTTTCAGACTGTCGCTCATTACATGCATACCATATATGAACAAGCCTAACCCGCCAATCAAACCAGCAAACATTTCAAATGTCATAGCGTACTCCTTTTATCATTTTATGCACAAAATCCTTGATAATCATTTTAACATGACAAATCATTCATGTTAAGAGAAAATTTTAATATTATTAACGCAAATGACAATCATTGAGGTTTGATGCCAGCTATCATCAAGCCTTTATCAATCTTTATTAATCGAAAATCAAACGACACAAAAATTATGGGTGCGTATGCCGTTTTTCTATGATAAAATAAGATAACTTAATATCATATTGAGGAGGAAAATAAACGTATGTCGCGTTTCTCAATGAATGAAATTGTTAGCCTTTCCAAAATGAGAGGAATTATCTTCCCCGGTTCGGAAATATATGACGGCCTTGCCAACAGCTGGGATTACGGCCCGATTGGCGTCGAAATGAAAAACAATGTCAAAAAAGCATGGTGGAAAAAATTTGTTCAGGAATCTGTTTACAATGTAGGACTAGACGCAGCCATTTTGATGAACCCTCAAACCTGGGTCGCTTCTGGCCATGTCGGTGGTTTTAACGATCCCCTCATGGACTGCAAACATTGTAAATCCCGTTTCCGCGCTGATAAACTCATCGAAGACTATTTCCATGATAAAGGCGAAGAAGAGGTTGTCGACGGTTGGTCCAATGAAAAAATGCAGGACTTCATTAAAGAAAACGAAATTAAATGTCCGGATTGCGGAGAACATGATTTTACTGATATTCGTCAGTTTAATTTAATGTTTAAAACATTCCAGGGTGTCACTGAAGACAGCACATCTCAACTTTATTTGCGTCCTGAAACCGCGCAAGGTATTTTTGTCAACTTCAAAAACGTCCAGCGTACGACACGCAAAAAAGTCCCCTTCGGCATCGGTCAAATTGGAAAATCCTTCCGTAATGAAATCACACCCGGTAATTTCATTTTCCGCACCCGAGAATTTGAGCAGATGGAATTAGAATTCTTTTGCGCGCCCGGAACCGATCTTGAATGGTTTGCCTATTGGAAACAATTCTGCAAAGATTGGCTTTTCTCTCTCGGCATGAAAGAAGAATATATCCGTTTCCGTGATCATTCTCCTGAAGAGCTCTCACACTATTCAAACGCCACCACCGATGTGGAATTCCTCTTCCCCTTCGGATGGGGTGAACTATGGGGCATTGCCGACCGAACCGATTTCGACCTGACGCAACATCAAAATGTTTCCGGAAAAGATATGCAGTATACCGATCCGGTCACAAACGAAAAATACATCCCCTATGTCATCGAGCCTTCGCTGGGCGCAGACCGTGTTTTCTTAGCCTTCCTCTGCAA
>CACZTE010000177.1 GCA_902784045.1 uncultured Eubacterium sp.
ATTTGATAACGCATAAATATACCTTTCGTAAAAGCCATGGCAGATCCGGCCCACTTCGTTACACCCCGGCCTCTGACCATGCGCAGTTATTTTTTCCGGTTTAACCGGATATTGTCAATTCGGATGACCCGAATTGGCGATGAATTTAATGTTTTAATTCAAAATCTTTCATAAAGGCGATGAGGGCATCAATACCTGCCATCGGCATCGCGTTGTAAATAGACGCGCGCATGCCGCCGACACTGCGGTGTCCTTTTAAATTCGCCAGTCCTTTTGCCTTCGCTTCTTTGACAAACTCAGCGTCCAAATCGGCATCACCGGTGACAAAAGGCACATTCATCAGTGAACGGTCTTCGGGACGAACCGTGCCTTTAAAGAGCTTGCTGTTATCCAGAAAATCGTAAAGTTTGGCAGCTTTTTCCTTGTTGATGGCTTCCATCGCGGCGACTCCGCCCTGAGCTTTAATCCAGTCATAAACTAATCCGCAAATATAAATAGCATAACACGGCGGTGTGTTGTAGCATGAATCTTTGTCGGCATGAGTTTTGTAATTGAGCATAATCGGTGTAGTTTCAGAGGCTTTGCCAATGAGATCCTTGCGGACAATCACCACACAAACACCGGCAGGTCCCATGTTCTTTTGAGCGCCGGCATAAATCAGGCCGAACTTATCGATAGGATAAACTTCCGAAAGAATATTAGAAGACATATCTCCAACCAACGGAACACCATCAACTTGAGGCAGGGCGTCCGGTTTGAAGCGAGTGCCGTAAATCGTGTTATTCACACAAATGTGCAAATAGTCGATATCCGAGCGAACCATCGACGCGTCAAATTCGGGAATGTAAGAGAAGGTCTCGTCTTCCGAAGATGCGATAATCGAAGCATCTCCGAATCGTCTGGCTTCCTGATAGGCTTTTTTCGCCCAATTCCCAGTAATGATAAAATCAGCGCGGCCGTTGTCGACCATCAGATTTAAAGGTACCATCGCGAATTGCATGGAAGCCCCGCCTTGTAAAAACAGGATTTCATAATCGTCGGGAATGTTCATGAGTTCCCTTAATGTGTCTTTTGTATGAGCCAAAATAGCGGTAAAATCCGCTGAACGATGACTCATTTCCATGACAGACATTCCCGAATCGCCATAGCACGTCATTTCCGCTGCGGCTTTTTCGAGAACTTCCACCGGCAAAGCAGACGGGCCGGCGGAAAAATTAAATACGCGTTCCACAGTATTTCCTCCTTGTAATAATTAAATAACAGATATTTATTATAATGCTCACGACAAAATTTTTCAATCATTGAAAACGTGTTTACATTGTTTTTCATGAAAAAAATCGGGCGTTTAACCCGATTTTTTGAACAAAACTCATTATTTTTTTACCAGCTCGATTTTTAGCTTACTGGGAGAGACGGAAGTCACTTTCCCTTTGGTCGTTTTAACCGTAATAGGCACGGTATGTGTTCCTTCTCTTTTCCCGGATAAGTCCAAATACACTTCGATATCCGACGGTTTTAATTGATTCATCTCTTCGGACAATCCTTCTATTTTGACATTAACCGTCGATTCGGAAATCTTTTCGACTTGTAGATCGCCGCTGAGATTTTTATTTTCAATGGTGTCGATATTAAAGCTTTTTTCAATAATCTGCGATACAGACACCGTCACTTTCACTTCGTCGTTACCGTCGGTGATGACCACTCCATTCGGCAAAACAACTCTTGAACTCTCCGTGACATTTGCCACGGCGCCTTCAACTGAAACAGCTTCCACGTCTAAATGATTGATGTTTTGAAGAACATTCGCTTTTCCGCCGATGAGCACGGTTGAAGGCTCGAGTTTAATGTCTGTGATTTTATATCCACTGCTGACTTCGCCTTTTGTTTTCGGTGTGTTAAGTTCGACTTTTTTTGTGATACCGAGCGTAATTGCCGTTTCGACCACGGAAGGATTGCATGTCACGCCGGAAACAACATTTCCGTCTTTATCATAGGCACCTACATTGGCAAAGCGAATGGTGTCATCGGTCATATTTTGAACATCCACCGTTGCGGAAACATCGGCGACTTTAGCAAGACTCTTGTTATCGCCTTCAAGGCGAACGGTTTCCGTTGCCTCAGCAGCAATCACTTTCAATCCGTCAGCCGGCTTTCCACTGGTAATGACGTTGACTTTTTGATCTTTTTTTTCGATTTCGTAGACTTCAATCGATAGTGATTCCGGTTTGATTTCATCGATAACCACATTATTGGGCACACCTGTCACAGTTACCTCAGGTTGAAAAGTACCGGCCGAACGGACATCTTTCATATCCACTTCAGCTTTGATGGATGAGGCATCAATACTCGCAAGTTTGGTTTGCTGTCCTTTTAACCTGAGATTGACATAATATTTCACATCCGTGTTGATGGTGAGGCCTTTTTCCGCCAGCGCATCCTGATTCGTTAAGGCAACGGGAATATTATTGATGTCCTGAGTGAGCAGATCTATCTGACCGCCGTTCACATATAACCATAATAAAAAAGCAAAAGTCACGGAAATGATGATCAGCACAACATTATTCAGTGTCAATTTTCGTTTAATCACGCCGATCACCCCTTATAAAAAAGTTCTGGTTTTCGGATTCATCAGAAGTGTTTTTGGAGTCGATGTATTGTGTTTCCAATTGTTCGAGAAGTTCCGAAACGGGAACGTGCCTGATAATTTGTCCCTGCTGGGTATAGGAAATCGCCCCCGTCTCTTCGGAGACGACAATCGTGAAGGCATCGGTTTGTTCGGATATGCCAATGGCTGAACGATGTCTTGTGCCTAAAGTTGTGTCCAAATTATGCCTGTTGGTCAAAGGAAGCAAACACCCGGCGGCAATGATTTTTCCCGTTCGGGGATTTAAAATGACTGCGCCGTCATGCAGCGGCCTGTTTGGAGTAAAGATATTTTCGAGCAAATCGGCAGTGACATCCGCGTTGAGCGTTACACCGGTTTCAACGATATCTTTTAAGCCGGTATTGCATTCACAGACAATTAAAGCGCCGATTTTTGCCTCAGACATATGAGAGAC
>CACZTE010000178.1 GCA_902784045.1 uncultured Eubacterium sp.
TATCTCAATTTGGAGGGGATTCCTTTCAGGCTCATTGATACCGCCGGCATAAGAGAGACTGTCGATATTGTGGAACGTCTCGGTGTCGACAAGGCAATCGGCCTTATTGATGAAGCGGAATTAATTATTGATATGCGAGATGTTTCACGTGAAACACATATAAACACAATGATTGAAAAACAATTAAATCAAAAGAAACGCATTATCGTCTATAATAAGATTGATTTGTGTTCCGATGATCATCATCCTGATTGCGATGTTGCTGTCTCTGCCAAAACTGGAGAGGGCATTGACAAACTAAAAACAAAAATGGTAGAAATTGCCCAAACGTCTTGTCAGATGCGTGACGACAGTGACGTTGTTTTAAACAAACGCCACGCCGAAGCTCTCACCGAAATCCGTTCACATTTGATAGAAGCCAAAAACACACTAACAGATGAACTTCCTATCGATATGGCGGCCATTGATTTAAACGAAGCTTTGATTAAGTTGCGCGCGATAACCGGTAAAAGCGTCGGAGATGATATCATTGACAGCATCTTCGCCAACTTTTGCTTGGGAAAATAAGTATATTTTAATTGATATTGATATGAGTTGTATTAATCTCACAGACCATTATACGAGAGAAACAATTATCGATAATCTTGAAACACAACGATGCGCAAAAAGGGAAACCGGAAAGAAGAAAAAATGAGTTATAATGCTGAAACATTTGATGTGATTGTTATTGGTGCCGGGCATGCCGGGTGTGAAGCAGCGTTATCATCCGCGCGCCTGGGACATAAAACGCTGCTTTTGACCATCAATTTAGATTCTGTGGCGATGATGCCCTGTAATCCCGCCATTGGCGGAACGGGAAAAGGGCATTTGGTCAGAGAAATTGATGCCCTTGGCGGAGAGATGGGGAAAAACATTGACGCGACAATGATCCAGTGCAGAATGCTTAACACAGCAAAAGGTCCCGCGGTTCATTCTTTGCGCGCGCAAGCAGATAAAAAAGCTTATCAATTCCGCATGAAGGAAGTCATTGAAAATCAAGAGAATCTCTTGTTAAAACAGCAGGAAGCCACCAATCTTCTCATCGAAGACGGTAAAATTATCGGCGTCGAAGTACAAACGGGAGCCATTTATGCCTGTCAGGCATGCATTGTCTGTACCGGAACCTATCTCAAAGGAAAAATTTTCATCGGAGACGTACAATACGAAAGCGGGCCCAACGGACTTTTTCCGGCGCGTTTTTTATCCCAAAGTCTTGAAGATGCCGGGATTTCTCTGCAGCGTTTTAAGACAGGAACGCCTGCCAGAGTTGATGCTAAAACCCTTGACTACGATGAAATGACGATTCAGCCCGGAGATGAAACCATCACGCCTTTTTCCTTTGAGACAGAAAGCATCGATATCGACCAGGTTCCTTGTTACTTAACCTACACTAATCAGGAAACTCATGATATCATTAACGCGAATTTAGATCGCAGTCCTCTTGTAAAAGGAGATGTGGTCGGCGTTGGCCCGCGCTATTGTCCGTCTATCGAAACCAAAGTGATGCGTTTTAAAGATAAAGAAAGGCATCAGATTTTTATGGAACCAGAAGGGTTACATACAAGGGAAGTTTATGTCCAAGGAATGTCTTCCTGCCTTCCGGAAGATGTGCAAATTGCGTTGTACCGCACAGTGCCGGGAATGAATCATGTAGAGTTTATGCGCTCGGCCTATGCCATCGAATATGACTGTATTCATCCGACAGAACTCTACGCCACTTTGGCCCATAAAAAAATTGAAGGACTATATTTCGCAGGACAAATTAACGGCACATCAGGTTACGAAGAGGCTGCCGCGCAAGGCTTGATCGCCGGCATCAATGCCGCACTAAAAATCCAGGGAAAAGAAGAAATCATTCTCGATCGCTCTGAAGCATATATTGGCGTATTGATTGATGATATCATTAATGAAGACGCGCAGGAACCTTACCGCATGATGACATCCCGCGCTGAATATCGACTGCTGCTTCGTCAAGATAACGCGGACAGAAGATTGACCCCAATCGGACACGATGTTGGGTTGATTTCCGATGAGCGTTATCAAAAATTATTGTCTAAGAAAGAAGCGATTCAAAATGAAATTAATCGAATCAAAAAAATCACTGTTAAGCCCAATACGGAAAACAATGAAATATTAACAAAAATGGGCGCGACACCTATCTCTTCCGGAGTTGCTTTAGATACGCTTTTAAAAAGACCGCAGATCACTTATGAAAACAGCGTGCCTTTTGATCCGGAAAGGAAACCGCTTCCGAAGGCAGTCAAAGAAGCAGTCGAAATCGAAATAAAATACGAAGGTTACATCCAAAAACAAATTTCACAAGTGCGCAGTTTCAAAAAAGCGGAAAACAAGATGCTTCCGAAAGATTTGGATTATCATGCCATCGGAGGACTAAGATTGGAAGCAGCTGAAAAACTTGATCAAGTACGTCCGATGTCCATCGGACAGGCATCCAGAATATCCGGGGTTTCACCGGCAGACATTGCGGTTTTACATATTTATTTAAATCACCGTTATCAAGAGAAAACATTATGAAACTAAAAGATAATTATCAAGCACTTTGGGAAAAATTACCAATTACGATAACCGACGATCAGTTTGAGAAGCTTGAAAAGCTTATGGATGCCGTTGTTGAAATGAATCAAAAACTAAACCTGACTCGAATTACCGATTATGAGGATTTCGCGGTCCGCCATTTATTTGATTCTTTGGCGGTAAATATGCCGGCAGGGGAATTGGTGCTGGATGTAGGCACCGGCGGTGGATTTCCGGGACTTCCCCTTGCCGTGTGTTATCCGGAAAGGCGCTTTACGTTGCTCGATGCCACAGCCAAAAAAATCGAAGCCGTTAAAATAATTGCTGAAAAAGCTAGTATTCATAACGTTAATTTTCTTATTGGAAGAGCAGAAGAACTATCAAGAAATGAACAATACAGGGAAAGTTATGATATTGTCGTTTCCCGTGCTGTTGCCTCATACGCTGTTTTGTCAGAATTGTGTCTTCCCTTTGTAAAACGCGGAGGTTGCTTTCTGGCATGGAAAGGACCTGGTGGAGAAGAGGAATTGGCGGATGCGGGAAAAGCGACAATTTTGCTCGGTGGAAATCAACCAGAAATAAAAGACAAAAATGTACTGAAAAACCGAGGGGTTCATGTTATAATTTTCTGTGAAAAAAAACGTGAAACACCCAGGAAATATCCGAGGCCATTTGGACAAATCAAAAAGAAACCTCTAAATTAGTGTTTCACGTGAAACATCTGCAATACCGGAGATACAAATGAGATTTTTTAAAAAAGATAAAAAAACAGAAAAAGCTTTGAAACCCGAACCTCCAAAAAACGAACCCGTCGGGATAACAATCAAAGACATTCCTGTTGACAATATCATTCCAAACCCAAATCAACCAAGAAAAAGCTTTAAAACAGAACAATTGGAAGAATTGGCAGAGTCAATTAAAATCTTTGGTGTGATATCTCCGATTCAGGTTCGCAAAATTGATGAAACGTCCTATGAACTCGTTTCTGGAGAAAGACGGCTTCGCGCTGCCAAATTAGCGGGACTAAAAACTGTTCCTGCCATTGAAATGAAAATCGGCGAGCAAGATTCGGCAGTCATTGCCATTATTGAAAATGTCCAGCGGGAAAATTTGACCTTTTTTGAGGAAGCGGAAAGTTATCGACAACTCATGAAATATTACGATATGACGCAGGAAGAGATTGCGGCAAGACTCGGAAAATCCCAATCATTTGTCGCCAATAAAATCAGACTGCTAAAGCTTTCACCCCAAATTGTGCAAAAGATCAAGGAGGCAGGTCTTAGCGAGCGTCATGCCAGAGCGCTTATCCGTGTTCCGGATGAATCCATTCAAAGCGAAGTGATTGATCAAATCATCAAAAAAGATTTGAATGTTAAAAAAACCGAAGCGCTGGTCGAGGAAATTCGCGATAATGTTCTGACAAACAATTATGAAGAAAAAATCACCCGAGAGAAAAAAGCAAGGGTAAAATCCTTTATCAACGCGCAAATCTATATCAATACCATCAAGTCTGCCTTTAAAGAAATCAAACAAAGCAGAAAAGACGTCTCTTATGAAGAAAAAGAAAAAGATGACAGTGTTCAAATTGTCATCACGATTCCAAAGTGATGTAAATTTGACAAAAGAGCTACCGAAGAATTAAATAAAGGAGAAATTTAAGAGATGTCAAAAATAATCGCAGTATTTAATCAAAAGGGCGGAGTCGGTAAAACAACAACAAATATGAATTTGACAACGGCTCTTGCCATGGAGGGTTATCGCGTGTTGACAGTGGATATAGATCCACAGGGGAATACAACAAGCGGTTTCGGATTTGAAAAAGAAAAAATAGAAAACAATATTTATGACGCAATTATCAACGGCGATGATGTGAAAAACATCATTTTAACCACCGGATTTAAGGGGTTGCACATTTTACCTTCAAATATAGATTTGGCCGGTTCCGAAATTGAACTTGCCGATAAAGATGGCAGAGAATCCCGCCTTAGAAATGTTTTAGAGCCCGTTGCGAACTATTATGACTATATCTTTATCGATTGTCCGCCGTCTTTGGGTCTTTTGACCATTAACGCGTTGGTGGCATCCGACGCGGTGCTCATTCCGATTCAATGTGAATATTATGCGCTTGAGGGTGTGGGACAGCTACTTAATACAGTCACCTTGGTCAAAAAAAGTTTAAATCCTAAGTTGGGCATTGAAGGTGTCTTGCTTACAATGTATGATTCCCGTACAAATTTATCTGTTCAGGTTGCCGAGGAAGTTCGTGGCTATTTTAAAGATAAAGTATATCAGACAAATATTCCCAGAAACATTCGCTTGGCGGAAGCACCCAGTTTCGGGCAGACAATATTTGAATATGCGCCGCAATCCAAGGGATCGAAAGCCTATTTGGAATTAGCCCGCGAATTTATAGAAAGACAGGAGAGAAATGGCCAAAAATAAAGGTTTAGGCAAAGGCCTTCGCGCTTTAATTTCAGAAAATGTTGATTTGGATGATAACGGGATAGTTAAAAATTCGGAAGACATCCTCGCCAACGAAACAATGATTGTTGATCTTGACTTATCAAAAGTCAAACCGAATCCCAAGCAGCCCAGACAGCATTTTGAAAAAAAAGCATTGGAAGAGCTTGCGGCCTCCATTAAAGAACATGGTATTTTGCAGCCTTTGATCGTACAAAAAGAGAAAGAGATCTATATCATTATCTCCGGTGAAAGGCGGTTTCGAGCCGCCCATATTGCCGGACTCAAGACAGTGCCTGTCATCATCAAAGATTTATCACCGATGGATGTTCTGGAAATATCCCTTATAGAGAATCTGCAGCGCGAAGATCTCAATGTGATGGAAGAGGCGTTGGCCTATAAAGTCCTCATGAATAACTATAATCTAACTCAGGGAGAAGTCGGAATCAAAATCGGGAAAAGCCGCGCGGCAGTGGCCAATACTATGCGACTTTTAAACCTGCCGGAATCGGTACAGAATCTTGTGGTTTCCGGAAAACTCAGTTCTGGACACGCCAGAGCACTCCTGGGATTAGATGATGAAAAACAAATTGTTCAAGCGGCGGATACAGTTATTCAAAAAAAATTAAATGTTCGGGAAACAGAAAAGCTCATCAGCGAAATGAAAAAATCCCGAAGACCCAAACAAAAGCATCCGGTAGATCCATATCTGGCGGACGCGGAAGAGCAACTGAAAGATCATTTTCATACAGATGTTAAAATAAAATCTAAAGATAATAAAGGTAAAATAGAGTTGGCCTTTTACTCGGCCGATGATTTAAATCGACTGCTTGATTTGCTAAAACTAAGTGGGAGGTAATAGCCTGTTATGAAACAAGCCAATTTTAGAGCCAAACGCAAGCGCAGCGCACTAACCAACGCATTAATCGCGAATTTTTTAAATATTGTCATTATTGCAGTATTTAAATTAATCATCAATTTGATCGGTCCCGGACATTACAACATACCTTTCGGTGTTATACAGCTGGTTCTCATTACCGCTTTTTGGATTGGGTTTAATTATTACCAATTTAAAGATGCCGGAGAGGAGGATAAAGTAGATTACGGCTTTTATTTGCTGATGTGCATGATTCCTACGTTGTTTTTTACCTTACTGGCAATCATAATCAGCAATGTCAATATCGGCAATTCTTTTGGAAGCACCTGGAATGCGCTGACTTTTGCTGTTGCGCCGGCTTTATATTTGTATATTCCTTACGGTATTATTTATCGTTTGATTGGAACGAATCTGCCGCTGGCAGCATTTATGCTGATATGCATTGTCTACATTTGTGCAGCTCAATTTATCGGATATCTCATCGGTAAAAAAAGCCGGCAAGAAGCAATGGCTCGTATCAGAAAACGTCAAGAAATCCAAGAAAGACAAATTGCGGAACAAGCTGAAATGGCCGAGCGTGCCAAACAGCAAAGAGAAACCGAAGCATCCAAAATAGTTAGACAGGGTGTCAGAAGACGGACAACCCCCAAACCAAACCGCAGAGATCCCCTTAGTGATATCGAACAGCCGGCAATTATTCAAACAGAAGCCTTTGAGCCTATTACAGATGAAATGATTGCAAAAGTCAAAGCGGAACAAGAGGCAAAAAAAGAAGCGAGACGTAAAGCCAGTGAAGCTCGTAAAGCCAAAATCAAAAGAATGAATCCTGCTTCAAAGAAAAAAAGCCCCGCTAAAACAGAACCGTCTCAAACGCCAACAGGCAAAAATCCTTCCGAAGCTCAAAAAGATAAAGAACAAAACGAAGGACCGCAATGGGTTGTTCCTAGAAAAGGCGGACAAAAAAAATAAAAGACAAAACAAGGTCAGGGGCAAACGCTCTTGGCCTTGTGTCTTATTCTAAGTTGAGTACAACAATGAGTTTTAATATAACGGATCTGATAAGTATTGCTATTTTGTTGGCGATGTTTGTGTGGGGATACTATCGGGGAGCCGTCAGCGCGTTAATCGGACTGCTTGGGATTGTGGTGTCTCTTGTTCTTGTTCGTTTTATGGCGCCGATATTGACAAATGCTATTTTCCAAATACCGATGGTAGAACAATTTTTTACGAATAAAATCGGTTTATGGGTGGCATCACAAATAGCGGCGCTGGAAAGCACGCTGGGGTCAGGATCCGGATACGGTGTATTATTGCCTGAGTTAACAGCGAAAACCGGAATTGAAACGGCATTGATCTCACAGATGACAGCCTTTGCTGTGGCCTTTGTTAAAGAAGTCATAGAATTTTGTATGTTTGTGTTGCTTTTAATTGTGTGTTATTTGCTGTTTCAAAAACTCAAAAGCGAAAGCAAAATGTTAAATCGGGTTCCTGTTTTGGGACTGGTTAATCGAATTACGGGAGCGTTCATGGGAGTGATCTCGGGTTGTGTTATCCTGTTTGTTTTGACAAGATTGGTTTATTATTTCGCGGTTATAACAGCAAACGCACCGCTTATAACTTGGCTGGATTCGGGTATGATTTCCCATCTGATGCTGACTGTAATATAGAAAAATTAACAGCAGCGACGGAAGGCAATTAATGAATGGCTGCACCATTTGCTAAAATAATCTTCACTGGTTTTCGAAAAACGTCTTTAAAACTGGAATCAGCGAAAAGGAGATTTTATCTTCAGAGATAGCCGGCAAACTTTTAGCAGGCAAAGGATAAATGTAGTAATTATCGAAAAGATAACGTAAAGATCGGCCGATTATACTAAATCCGATTAATAACAAAATCAGAAAGCAATTTTACAGTGGGATTTGCGAAGAGGCGGTTATTTTTGCTTTTGGCGGATTAATAAGGAAAATGACACCTCAGCCTTTACAATGACCTCAAAACACAAAAATTCTAAACTGTTCAAATATCATTGAAAGAGAGGCACCAATGAGATTTCAAAACGTTTTGGATGCCATTGCGTATTATACGAAATTTTTTAACCCAGAGGAAATCTTTATTAAAGTCGGGTCTGTTATTGTTACAATTGTGATAGTCATTATCATTAACCGATTGGCAGTAGCAGTGGTCAATTATTATTATAAACTAAAAGAACGAAGTAAATTTGTCAAAACAGAATGGGATATCAAGCAAACCAGAACAACAGCCAACATGGTTAGGTCTTTTGTTTCCATCAGTATTTTGATTGTTGGATTTTTGACGGTACTGTCTTATTTTGTCGATATTGGTGCCTTGTTGGCGGTAGCGGGTGTTGGAACTCTTGCCATCAGTTTTGGCGCGAAAGCTATTATCGAAGATCTTATCAGTGGTTTCTTCATTCTTTTTGACAAAGAATTCCTGGTTGGAGATTATGTGGAGATTGACGGAGAAGCTGGAAGAGTGGAAAAAATCGGCGCGAAATCCACAACGCTTAAAGAAATTGACGGTAGTCGGTATATTGTTTCCAATGGAAAAATCACCAATGTGATTAATTATTCCAGAGATTACAGGCAGCGGATAGTTTCGGTGACTGTTGCTTATGAGGAAGATACGCAACGTGCTATCACCGTGCTGAAAGATCTTTGTGTGAGAATGCGTGAAACCTATCCGCATTTGTACCCGGTGGAACCGCAAGTGCTCGGTGTGACGGATTTGGAAAGTTCCGGTGTGTCTATTGGTATCATTTCCGAGACGTTGCCGGAAAATTTCAGAATCGGAGAGAATACATTAAGATTGCATGCCAAAGAAGCTTTGGTGGCGGCCGGTATTGAAATTCCCTATGATCGGGTTGTTGTAATCAATCAGTCCCAGAAAGGATAAAGCGATGGAAATTAAAAAATACGCCGTCGGAGATATTGTCGAAATGAAAAAGGCACATCCCTGCGGAGAAAAGCGCTTTAAAATCATCCGAACCGGAACGGATATCAAACTCAAATGTGTTGGATGCGATCATCTGGTAATGATGCCGCGGCCAAAATTTATAAAAATGCTCAAAAATGTTGTTGAAGTTCAAAACCAAAAGAATTGAACAGAAACGGGTTAACAGCCGATAAAAGAAGGAAAACAAACAAAATTGCTTTTTATTGAAGGGAAACGAAAGATTCGACTTGATACCGTTTTTGAGAAACCGTGATGATGAAATCGAGAATAATACGCAAACCAATTGTTTTCGTTTTTTAAGCAGTTTAAAAGGTCTATTTTGGTTAATGTAAAAAACCAGATAGTGTAAAATAATTGTGGAGTTTTAAGAGATAGAAAAGACCAGCCCGACGTGTTAGAATAAATTTGAGAACAAGAAAACTAA
>CACZTE010000179.1 GCA_902784045.1 uncultured Eubacterium sp.
GAAACATACTTTTGTAGAATTATTTTAAGGCAGGGTGTATAATGATAATGGTGATTATGGAATGATGGACGATGATATGCTCAAGGCCATGGCAAGGACGAGCGATCTTCAAGTGCTTTTGTTGCGGGCTACACTGCATACTTGAAAGTCTGCTAATATCGTCTTGTTCGCATATTCATCCGTTCCATTCGATAAGTTCACGTTAGCCAAGTTATAGATTTAGACGTTCACATAAATGCGTCAATTCGTCATAACAGTCTTCTGGCTGTCCGACTTATTTTTTTGCGAAAGCAGGAGGATTAAAAGTGTTAAGATGATGAAAAATTGTTTTACACCTCTTTATATAGCACAAGCGGGAGTCATAGCCGCCATTTATGTCGTGTTAACATGGGTGGCGAGTCTTCTTGGTATTGCCAATTATGCAATACAGATTCGATTGTCTGAAGCATTAACCATTCTTCCGTTACTGACGCCGGCAGCTATTCCCGGATTGTATTTGGGATGCATTATCGCTAACTTTTCTACAGGATGTCATATAATCGACGTGATTTTCGGTAGTTTCGCTACGCTTATTGGCGCTTTTGGTACATATTTTATCGGCAAGTTTTTTCAGAAGCAAGAAAATCGAACGACCATGTCATTAAATATCGAACGTATCCTTGGGGCTATTCCGCCAATAGTCGCAAATGTTATCGTGGTTCCGCCAATATTGGCGTTCGTCTATCATTTAGAAGGGACAATACCATTTTTTATGCTTACTGTCGGAATAGGTGAGATCATATCTTGTGGTGTGCTTGGCTTTTTGCTACACGCTGCTATATATCCTCACCGACAATTTTTATTCAGAAATTGATGATTGAAAATGTACCAACGAATGTTCAGCTGATATGACGAGGGTTTACCAACCAGATTAATCAAAGGTTGAGGCCTCTTTCTATACATCATTTTTGGTAATAGAAATATTCTCAGTATCCTCGGTGTTGATTCGGATTATTGATTTTGCGTGAACCATAAGAGATAAATAACATTGGACCCGAACACGTCGTTAAAAGATTCTCTTATGTTGTCAAATTTCACCAGGGATAGTGTGCGATATTCGAATCTATCAACATTGAAAATCAATCAATTCCATTGTAAACAGAAGAATTGAAAACATTTAAAAAAATAAATAAAAACCCTTTACAAAGAAAAAAACTATGCTATAATTAACCCAAGCTCAGAAGTTAAACCGTTTCATAAAAAGGTTTAACAGAAAATATGAGTGCAAACGCAGTCGTTGTTTCTCAAATTTTTAGTATGTTTCCCATAAGCGTTAGGATGACAAATGGTCACGCGCATTGAATGAAATAGGTAGAGGAAGACAACAGAAAGAGATGACGAGAAAAGGCAATGGCAGCGTCGGAGCACTGACAGTTGTATAGTCATGAAAGGATTAAACACATGACAGTAGCGTCCAACGGCTAAGTCCCATCTTTGTGTAATACACAGATGATGGGGCTTAGCTATTTTTTGGTTTTTGTTTTTATCAAAATCTACATGTTTCAATAAAGCTATTGTTTTGAGCTTTTCCGGGTATCAAAAAAACTCTCCTTCACATAAAAAGGAGAGCGAATCATTGCTATTTTTCTAAAAAACGACAGAATGATAATTTCGATATTATTTTTCCGCGAAAAAGCTGCGGTCGATAGCCAACGCACGATCAACAATGGCGGGAGCGGGGCCGCCGATGACGTCTCGTTTGGAGACGCATTTTTTTAAATCGATGGCATCGTAAATGGATTCATCAAAGACCGGATCGATCTGTTTGTATTCGTCAAGGGTGAGTTCTCGAAGGGTTTTGCCCTGTTCTAGAGCGTAAAAAACGAGTTTTCCGATGATTGCGTGGGCATCGCGGAATGGTACACCGTGACCGACCAGCCAATCCGCCGCGTCGGTGGCATCGAGAAATCCGCTGCCTGCCGCCTTCTTCATGGCATCTTTGTTGACAGTGATGGTTGCCATCATTTTGGTGATGATTTTGAGACAAATAGCCGCCGTGTCGTAAGCATCAAAAACCGGCTCTTTGTCCTCCTGCATGTCTTTGTTGTAGGCAAGCGGCAAACCTTTCATCGTGGTGAGAAAAGCCATGAGATCGCC
>CACZTE010000180.1 GCA_902784045.1 uncultured Eubacterium sp.
GAAAACAAATAGCGCTTGCAGCGGTAGCAGCGGTCCGGCGGATTGTCCCTGATATCCGCCGCGTCGATCATATCGATCTTGACGATTTGATGAATGCCGCCGATGTCCCCGACGGATTCCCTGGCAAAGCGGGTCTCCTCGTCATCGGTCATCGGCAAATCGAAGGTCACGGCATAGACATTGGTGCCTCTGGCCCCGGCCGCGTCAACAGCCAGCTTGAGGACCAGTGCCGAGTCCACGCCGCCTGAAAAGGCCACCATCACATCCTTCGCGGCCAACGTGTTCATTTTAATCGCGAGTTTCGCGCGTTTTTCGCCGTCTACGGCACTTTTATTGCTTCTCATAATACTTATCCTTTATATCATTAAAAACCTCTGAAAACGGCTCTCCGCGCTTTTGAGCGATGGCTCTCACCGATTCGTATTCGGGATAGACTTTGATGCCGTCCTCTGTTTTGCACACCTTGACTTGGGCTTTTCCCTCAGGGGTCTCCACGGTCTCGATGGTCCGCGCGAGCACCCGTCGGCTCATCCGCGTCCGGCGCAGGCCGATGGTTGTCGTCTCCCGCAAAATGATGTCTTCCAGCCCGCGGGCGGCGGTATCGTCGGTAATCACCGAGAGCATGACGGCGGGGCGGTTTTTCTTCATGGTAATGGGGGTAAAATAGACATCCCGGGCGCCGGCGTCAAAGAGTTTTTCCATCACGTAGCCCAAAAGCTCTCCCGGCGCGTCGTCGATATTGGTTTCGATTTTGATGACCTCATCATTTCGCGCTTCTCCGATAGCCGAAGATTCAATTTCAAAAATCCGAAGCATGCTCTGCCTGGGAAATTTGCGCTTGCCGGCGCCGATGCCGACGGCTTTTACGGTGAAGGCCTCGGGCAGGCGGCTGTCCGTCATCAGCGCGGCGGCAATGGCCGCTCCCGTCGGGGTGATGAGCTCCGCCGGTCTGTCGCTGATTCGCAAGGGCAGATGATGGGCCGCGGCGATATTGGCGGTTGCCGGCACCGGCACGGGCATGATGCCGTGGGCGCAGCGCACGGTGCCTGTGCCTTCGGTGAGCCCCGTGACTGTCACGCGGTCAATGCCCAGATTGTCGGCGCACACCGCGGCGGCCACCACGTCGACAATGCTGTCGACGGCGCCGACTTCGTGAAAGTGAAGCTCGCTGACATCCACGCCGTGGGCCTTGCTCTCCGCTTCGGCGATGATGTCAAAAATCCGAAGCGCCAGCGTCCGGGCTCCTTCGGTGAGATCGCCTTTGCCGATGATGTCCCGGATTTCGTTTAAGCCCCGGTGGACGTGGTCATGATTGTCATGATGGTGATGAAAATGTTCATGACCCGCGCCGTGATGATGCCCGTGATGGTGTTTGCAGCAGTGCTGATGGCCGTGCACTTCCTCATCGCCATGATGATGGTCTTGATGATGTCTCTCGCCGTCATCGTGATGGTGACAATGCTGTTTATGTTCTCCGTCACCGTGATGATGGCCATGGTGATGATCATGATGACTTTCTTCGTGCCGCGGTTCGGCTTGTGTTTGGCCCGACACAGCGTCCAAGGGGCGCTCCGCCGCGGCGCCGTAAAGATAAGCGTCGTCATGGTCGTGATTGTCCGTGTCGGTGAGGACGTCAAAATCGGCGCAGTCGATGCCCGAGACGCTCACCCTTGAGATCTTGACCGTATAGCCCGAAAGGGGCAGGCTGTCCAGCGCTTGTTGTAAAACGGTTGGGTCGGCGCCGAGATCCAAAAGCGCCGCCACGGTTATGTCGCCGCTGATGCCGTCGGCGCCTTCGATATAGATGTGTTTTCCCATCGGTTCACCTCCCTATTCTCTCACGGTGGTGCCCGACACGGCCAGGCGGTTGATCTGCGCGGCCAGATAGCCGGCGCCGTAGCCGTTGTCGATGTTGACGGTGGCGATGCCGTTGGCGCAGCTGTTGATCATGGACAAGAGCGCCGCCACGCCGCCGAAATTGGCGCCGTAGCCCACCGAGGTCGGCACGGCGATCACCGGCACCCGCACCAGTCCGCCGATGACCGAGCCCAGGGCGCCTTCCATGCCGGCGACGGCAATGACGCAGTTGGCATGATCCAGCCGGTCTTTGCGGCTTAAGAGTCTGTGCAGGCCGCTGATGCCCACGTCATACAGCCGGTCGGCTTTGGTGCCGAAAAATTCCGCCGTTTGGGCCGCTTCCTCGGCGACGAAAATATCCGACGTGCCGGCGGCGCAGACCGCCACGCCCCCTTCCAGGGGTTTGTCCGATTTGTCGATTTTGAGGACCCGGGAAACCGGATTATACACTGCCTCGGGCAGGACCCGCTTGACGGCTTCGGCCTGCGCCGGTGTCGCCCGGGTGCCGAGCACCTCCCCTTCTTTGTCATAGAGGGTTTTGAAAATATCCGCCACCTGGCTCTCGGTTTTGCCCGCGCAGTAGACCACTTCGGCAAAACCGGTGCGGGCTTTGCGGTCGATGTCCAGCAGCGCCCCCTCCGCTTGGGCTTCCATGCCGGCGCGCAGCGCGGCCTCGGCGTCGTCCACACTGACCCGCCCCGCGCGCACGTCCTCGAGCAGGGCGCGGATTGTTGATTCCTGTGTCATGTTTCTTCTCCTTGTCTGATGTGGCTTTTTCTTATTATAAACCTTTTTCCCCCAAGTTTAAACCGTCTTTTTACTAAATCAACATGAATCGCGGGCATCTTCTCACAATCAAAAAATCGCCCGGCGGACGATTCATTCTTTACCAATATCGTTTTAACGCTTTGTCATTGTCGTTAGGCTGTTATTGAATAAGACTCTCATTGGCTTTGCTCAGTCAAGTCCTAAATTTGGTGTAAATTTGAAAATGTTGTTACCTTTAGGTGGGAAATATATTGTTTTGCCTCATATCGAACAAATCC
>CACZTE010000181.1 GCA_902784045.1 uncultured Eubacterium sp.
GGCAGCACTTATAACCTAAAAACAGGCAAGGGTCTAACCACCCTCGCCTGTATTATAATCCATCTTATACATATCGTTAAAAGCGTATTCTATATTATTCGACCTGCATTCTCACAACAAAATCCAATAAAAAATGACCCGCAAACGCGAATCATTCTTTTTTTATTCGTTACCGGATACGTCAGCGTAATCATCATCGATGTCCAAAACCACCCGTTTATCTTCTTTGATACCGGTGGCTTTCAAGACGGTTCGAATCGCTTTAGCGATGCGCCCCTTCCGGCCGATCACCTTCCCCATGTCCCGTTCGTCCACTTTCAGCTTCAAAATATAAGTTGAGCCTTTTTTGGTTTCTGTCACGGACACGGCGTCGGGATAGTCGACCAACGCTTTGGCGATGACTTCGATCAGTTCTTTCATCACGCCACCCGATTAGTCAATAATGCTTTCTTTTTGTAAAAGCGCTTTGACGGTATCGGAAGGTTTGGCGCCTTTGGAAATCCAATCTTTCACCTTGTCGCCGTCAATTTTGAGTTCCGCGGGTTCGCTGCAGGGATTATAATAGCCCAATTCCTCGATGAATTTGCCATCGCGGGGCGCGCGGACATCAGCGACAACAATACGGTAAAAGGGGCTTTTCTTTTTGCCCATGCGTTTCATTCTGATTTTGACTGCCATATGATGCTCCTTTCTTTTGTGTTTGATAAAAACGATAATATTTAAAAACCAAAGAGGTCTTGCCCCTCCGTGTTTTTACATAAATGGAAGTTTAAAGCGGCCTTTGCGGCCTTTTTTCTGCATGCTGCCCATCTGCTTCATCATTTTCCGGCTTTGCTCAAAACCTTTAAGCAGACGATTGACATCGGCCACCGAAGTGCCGCTGCCGTTGGCAATGCGCTTTCTTCGCGAGCCGTTGATGATATCCGGATTGGCCCGCTCTTTCGGTGTCATAGAATTGATAATGGCTTCGGTTTTGATGCTCTGCGCATCGGTGGAAGCCATATCAAAGCCTTTGAGGGCCTTGGTGTTGGCGCCGGGAAGCATTTCCAAAAGGCTGCTGAACGATCCCATTTCGCGAATCTGCTGAAGCTGTTCGAGAAAATCATTGAGATCGAAGGTGTTGGCGCGCATTTTTTCTTCAAGCTCGCGGGCACGCTCTTCGTCGACCATGCTCTGCGCCTTGTCAATGAGCGAAAGCACATCGCCCATGCCAAGGATGCGCGAAGCCATGCGGTCGGGATAAAACACTTCGATATCCGAAAGTTTTTCCCCTGTCCCGATAAACTTGATGGATTTCCCCGTGGTGTAGGTCACGGAAAGCGCTGCGCCCCCTCGGGTATCACCGTCCATTTTGGTGAGCACCACACCGGTAATGTCCAAAAGCTGGTTAAACTCGTTAGCCACATTAACGGATTCCTGACCGGTCATACCGTCGACAACCAGCAAAATCTCAGTGGGCTCAACCCTGTCGCGAATATCCTCAAGCTCTTTCATCAACTTTTCGTCAATTTGCAGACGGCCGGCGGTATCCAAAATCACCAGATTATAATTGTTATCGATGGCGTGGGCTTTGGCCTTTTCGGCAATCACGACAGGATCGTTTTCACCTTCCATGGTAAAAACCGGAATGTCCAGCTCTTTGCCGAGAACCTGGAGTTGACGAATCGCCGCAGGACGGTAGACATCACAGGCCACCAGAAGCGGATTTAATTTTTCCTCTTTGCGCAGAAGGCTCGCGATTTTGGCGGCTGTCGTCGTTTTACCGGCACCCTGGAGCCCAACCATCATAAACAGGTTGAGATCATCCCTGCGATAATCAATTTTTTGAACATCTCCGCCGAGCATCCGCGTCATTTCGTCATTGACAATTTTAACAAACTGCTGACCGGGCGTCAGCGATTTAAGCACCTCTTCGCCTTTGGCTCGTTCACTAACGGATTTGGTAAACTGCTTGACCACTTTGTAGTTGACATCCGCTTCCAAAAGGGCCAGCTTAATCTCGCGATTGGCTTTCTTGATATCGGTCTCGTCCAATTTCCCTTTGCGTTTCAGGCCGGAAAAGATATTATCAAATTTTTCACTTAATCCTTCAAATGCCATGTGTATCACCTAATAGGAATCTCTGAGATCGCGGGCTTCTTTTTCCAGGGCGAAAAGCGATTGCGATAACAGGCGGTTGCCTTGTTTTGCTTCGGCGGAGGCAACAGCCAAAAGCTTGTCCGCGATTCGGGCAAGGCCCTCTCGCTGCTTTACAAAGCGAGCGTACAGCCCGAGCTTTTCCTCGTAATGGCGCATCTGCGCTCTTCCCCGTTTATGGGCATCATAAACGCCTTGACGCGTCAGCCCTGTCAATTCGGCAATCTCCGCGATTGACAAATCATCGTTGTAATAATAGTCCAAAACGCGCTTTTGCTTGTCAGACAAAAGCTCTCCGTAAAAGTCGAACAAAAATTGTTCCTCAACGGTTTTTCGCATAGTCACTCACCCGTTCCACTGCCGAAAAGAAAAGGTAATCCCGCGTAGCTACTCTTTTGTTTTAGCGAACTACACAGATTACGCCACTCTTCTTTTTGACGGCTTATCTATTTTATTGTGAATGCTTTGTTTTGTCAAGACTTTTTCTTGACATTTTTTATTCCTCTGCCTCAGCCTCATCCTCGCCGCCGTCATCGTAAAGCATGTCGATAAATTTCTCGGCATCAAAAGGAATCAAATCATCCGCCGTTTCCCCGATACCGATATATTCGACGGGAACGCCGAGCTCACTGATTAAAGGAATGACGATGCCTCCCCGGGCGGTGCCGTCCATTTTGGTCATGACAATACCATCCAAACGCACCGCGTCGTTGAAGGTGCGTCCCTGAATGAGGGCGTTTTGTCCGGTGGTCGCGTCGACGACCAAAAGGTTGTGCTTGTCAAAGCCCTCCCCTTCCCGCTCGATGATGCGGGTTAGTTTGGACAGTTCGTTCATCAGGTTGACCTTATTGTGCAGCCTTCCCGCTGTGTCGCAAATCAGAATATCCACGCCTTTAGCCCGGGCTGAGGCAATGGCGTCGAAAATCACTGAAGCGGGATCCGCTCCGGTATGGCTTTTCACAATGTCGACGCCCACGCGCTCCGCCCACACAGTCAGCTGCTCTACAGCCGCCGCCCGGAATGTATCGGCAGCCGCCACCATGACTGTTTTGCCTTCGCTCATATAGCGCTGGGCCAATTTGGCGATCGTTGTGGTTTTCCCTACACCGTTAACGCCCACCACCATCATGATTACCGGCATGTTCATTTCTTTTTTCTCCACCGACACCATTTCCGTCATGATGGATTTAAGCAAATCTATCGCCTGGTCGGAATTCATCGTGCCTTCTTGGCGAATGCGTTCTTTGAGTTTATCGACAATTTCAACCGATGTTTCGATACCCATATCCGATAAAATCAGATTCTCTTCCAATTCGTCAAAAAAATCATCATCCAATTTACGATAATAGAGGGTATGGGTGATTTTTTCTTTAAAATTATCCGTCGTCTTGCTGAGACGGTCTTTCATCCGTTCAAATAATGATGCCATCGTTTCCTCGTTTCTTTTGGCGCGCACACGTTGACACCGTGACGTCGCCGTTTATTTTTAAATCCATACAGGGTTTTTAAGCCTGCCGCATTACCGAAAACCATAAATAGCGTTGAGGATTATCCTCGTTTAAAGCTATAACGCATAATGTTAAGCGCTGATTTCTTTGGCGCCGTCGTCTTTGGTGTAATCGGAAATTTTAATGGACAACAGCTTAGAGACGCCGCTTTTCGCCATCGACACACCGTAGACCGACTCACACACTGTCAGTGTCGTTTTTCTGTGGGTGATAATAATGAACTGACTTTTGACGGTGATCTTTTTGAGATAGGCGGTAAACCTGGAAATATTGGAGTCATCCAGCGCCGCGTCAATTTCGTCAATCACGCAGAAAGGCGACGGATTGACAGCCAAAAAGGCAAACAGCAGCGCGATAGCCGTCATGGATTTTTCGCCTCCTGAAAGCAGTGAAATATGCCTGAGATTTTTTCCCGGCGGCTGGGCCACCAGCTCTATGCCGCTTTCCATGATATGCTCCGAATCAGCATAGCGCAGCTTGGCGCGCCCTCCTTCAAAAAGGATGGAAAAAATGCGCGAAAATTGCTCTGCCAAGGCGTCGAAGCCCTGCTTAAATTGTTCGGACATGGATTGATAAAGCTCGTCAATGACCGTTTCAACCTCTTTTTTCGCCTTTTCCAGATCCTCATACTGACCCTGTACAAACCGGTAACGCTCATCCAGCTCAGCGAATTCCTCCACAGCCTGAATGTTCACATGGCCCAGTTCGTCGATGGCCGCGTTTAACTCACGCTGCCTTTCTCTGCTCAAATCCGTCTCCGCCAAATCCTGGCCGGCCAGCCAGTCTCTGGCCATCAGCACATTCATGTCGTAGCGATTGAACAGTTTCTCCTCAATGCGGTCTTTTTTGTCAATCAGTCGGTTTTTCTCGATTTCCAGATTGGTCTTCGCCTCATTTTGGACGATGAGCTCATGGTTGAGATTGCGGATATCCCGGTCCAAGGCGTCCAAAGTTTCGCTTAAATCATCGTTTGCCTCGGTTAAATCTTTTTTCTCCGATATCATCGTTTCCAACTTAATCTCGTTGTCCGCGATTTGCCCTTCCACCGCTTTGAGATGCGCGGAAAGCTTATCTTTGGACGCCTGGGTCTCATCGTATTCTTCTGTTAAGCGCTTTAATCGGCCGCGGTGCGCCGCCAGGCTTTCTCTTAGCCTTTCGGCTTCCCGGTCGGCATTGTGATAAGATTCCTCCAGACGCGCCGCCTGAATGCTGAGCTGCGCTATTTCTTCCCGCAAATCGTTGAGGGCGCGGGTCATTTCCTCGATGATTTCCAAATCTTTCGAATGATCGCTTCCGCTCTCACCAATGATGTCCATCTCCTGTTTCATCAAGGCGATATTTTCAAGCAGAGATTGTCGTTCATCCATCAGCTTTTCGGTTTGGTCCGATTCGCTCTCAATGGTTTCGCTCAAACTCTCCAGACTAAGCCTGATGTTTTCGGCGTCCCGTTGCTTTTTCACCAGGGACTCCCGCATCTGATCCAGATTGTTGTAGCCTTCCCGACGTTTAAGTTTAATATTCGCCAGGTTTTCCTCAGCCTGGGCACACAGCTTTTTCACACGGTTAAGCTCGGCGTTTTTTTGTTCAATGGTCTCACTGATTCTGAGGATTTCCTGTTTTTTAAACAGCGGCGACTGTCTTTTGCCCTTGGTTTCACCACCGCCAATGGCGCCGCCGGGATAAAAAAGCTCCCCTTCAAGGGTCACCACGGTGAGCCCCTTTCTCCGGGCGCGAAGGGCTTTGGCAGAGGCAAAATTTTCGGTTACTACTGTCTTGCCCAAAAGGGAATCGACGACGGGCTTAAACCGGGAATCAACGGCGATTAAATCCGCGGCGATACCGTGAACGCCCTTTTCCGAAAGCACGCCGTTTTTCTCTTCACCATCAACACGCTGATAGCGCAGGCTGTCCATGGGCAAAAACGTCGCTCTTCCTTTTCGGTTCCGTTTTAACATGGCGATGGCCTGCCCCGCTGCCACCGTGTCGGCGCAGACGATGTTTTGGGAGCGGGCGCCGAGAGCTGTGTCGATAGCTTTGGCGAATTTAGGCGGAATGTCAATCAAATCGCCCAAAGGCCCGTAGATTTTCTCTCTGACATTTCCGGGCAGCGCCCCCTCGGCCATCACGGCCTTCACCGCGGGATAATAGTCGTCATAATGGCGCTGAATATTTTCCAGATAATCCCTTTGAGACGAAAGCACGCGAATATCATTGGTCAGCTTGCCTAAGGCCTGTCTGCCCGCTTCCGCTCTTTCTCTAGCGTTTTGTCGCGCTTCGTCGGCTTTTCGGACGTCGGATTCAAGGGATGATACGGTCTTCGACAAATCATCAATCTCCCGCGTCAGACTCTCTAAACTGCCTTTAAAGGTAGCGCGTTTGTGTTCATCCTCGCCGGTTTTGGTGTGTCTCAAAGACAAGGCCGCCGCTTTAGCCGCTTCCTCGGCCCTGGCTTTGGCAAGCCTGCCCTGCAGATCTTGTCTTTGGGCGGTCTCATTTTCCGCTGTTTCAGAGCGCTGATGGGCTTTTTCCCGGGTGTCGCTTAAGGCTTTGGCCTTTTCGGCCTCCAGGGCTTTGAGTTCCTCAATTTCCGCTTTTTGCTCCCGCAGGCGCGCCTTCATGTCATCAGCTTCTCCCCTGGCTTTTTTCAGGGCGTCTTCACTTTGCGTGCAGACGATTTGCTGCTCGTCAATGGCGCCTTTTAGCCGCTCCAGTTCTTTATCCTGTCCTTTAATGCGCTCTGTGATGACGAGGGACTCGCTTTTCTGAGACGCGAGGGTCTGGGTCAAAGCGTCGATTTTGGCGTCCAAATCCGCCCGTTTTTCCTCAGAGCTTCGCCCCTGTTGTTTAAGGGAAGTATAGGCTTTATCCTTGTCGGCCAGGCGTTTTTCGGTCACGCCCACAGTCATGGTTTGCATATCCGTCCGGCGCTGAACATCGGCAAGATCTTTTTCGATGACCGCGATGTCCTCGGAAAAGACCGACAAATCCACTGCTTTCAGTTCATCGCGCAAGGTGAGATAAGTCTTCGCTTTTTCTGCCTGTTTTTTCAGCGGACCGTGGCGCCTTTCCATCTCCTGAAAAATGTCCCAGATGCGGTCCATATTGTCTTCGGTGACAGCCAGCTTTTTTTCCGCTTCGGCCTTTTTGTTTTTTGTGCTGACGATGCCCACAGCCTCTTCCACAATATTGCGAAGCTCCGCCGGATTGGCGTTAACGATATTTTCGATTTGTCCCTGGCTGATAATGGAATAGCCGTTTTTCCCCAAACCCGTATCCGTAAACAACTCTTGAATATCCTTAAGGCGGACATTTCGGCCGTTAATGCGGTAGTCGCTCTCACCGGAGCGAAACAGCCGTCTCGACACGCTGACCTCATCGGGAGCGTCTGCCAGATAACCGTCGGCATTGTCCAGGGTCATGATGACCTCGGCGTAGCCCAGCGGCGCTTTATCTTCGGTTCCGGCAAAAATGACATCCTCCATTTTTTTACCGCGGAGAGACTTGCTTCGCTGTTCGCCAAGGACCCACCGCAGCGCGTCAATGATATTGCTTTTGCCGCTTCCATTGGGTCCGACAATGGCGCAAATACCGGGAGACAAATCAATCTCCGATGTTTCGGCAAAGGATTTGAAGCCTTTTAATTTCAATGTTTTTAGGTACATGGTTGTTTCCCGCCTAAGCTTTATTCATCAAATAGGCCTTGGCCGCGTTCTGTTCCGCTTCCTTTTTGGTTTTGCCGCTTCCCTCAGTTTCGCGATGATGATTAATGCGAAGAGAGACGCAAAAGGTTTTGTTGTGTTCAGGACCGGAAGCCGATTCAAGAACATATTCAATAACACTATTGCCATGCTGTTGAATTTGTTCTTGAAGCTTTGTTTTATAGTCGTTCACCAGTTTTCCGGCAAGAGCAAGCTCCATGTTATCCGCCAAAAGACTTAAGGTCATAGCCTTCGCCTGTTCAAAATCGCTGTCCAAAAACACAGCGCCGATAATCGCTTCAAAGGCGTTTTCCAAATTGGAACGGCGTTTTCTGCCTCCTGTGACATCTTCGCCTTTTCCCATAATGAGATAATCACCCAAGGAAATGGCATTTGCCGCCCGGGACAAAGATTCACTGCAGACAACGCTGGCGCGAAACCTGGTCATTTCTCCTTCGCTTAAATGTCCCAAGTGAAACAAATACTCGCTCACCGTTAGTTCAAGAACGGCGTCGCCGAGAAATTCAAGCCGCTCATTGTTAAACGTTTCTCCGACAGAGCTGTGAGTCAGGGCTTCTTCAAGAATGACCCTGTTTTTAAATTGGTAGCCCAATTGAGCTTCAAGTTGATTGGTATCTTTCATCATGATTGTCTTCTTTTTCGATGCAGCGCGGAAAGCATCCACGCGTTTTTTCGGGTGATTTCAAAAAAGCCTTCGGAAATCCCGAAGGCCATCTTTGGCTGATGACAAAAAGACGGCATGGGCCGCCCGCGAATTATCCTTCGATCAGCGCAATAATATCGCCGACGGTCTTGATGTTTTTAAGGGCTTCATCCGGTACTTTTTTCCCGAATTCATCTTCAAACACCATCACCATTTCCACCAAATCCAAAGAATCGGCTTCTAAATCTTTCACCAAATCGGTTTCTTCCGTAATGTCATTTTCATCGACGTCAAGCTGTTCTGCAATAATTGACTTCACAATTTTCAGTGTATCCTGACTCATTTTTTTCTCCTGCGTTTTAAATGATTAACCCCGTTAACGGGTTGATGAACAAATCCGGATTGTTTTCGGACGGCCATGGACTTCGTTCGTTTTTCTGTTCTTGTTTTTACGGTTAAGCAGCTTAGTGATAATCAGTCTGAAAAGCCCTCAACGGCCTCAAACAAAAACAGCATCATTCACATATTAATTAATTCGCGAGAGCCGCTTTGACCCGCAAGGTGATATCGGCTTTTCCGTAAGCCGCGGCCTGTCCAATCGCGTTTTTAAAGGCGTAGGCGGAGCTGCTTCCGTGGGCCTTAATAACGCCGCCTTTGACTCCCAAAAACGGTGAGCCGCCGATTTCATCGGAACTGAATTGTTTTTTGAGACCGCTCAAATCACTTTTGATCAGGGCACCGGCCAATTTTCCTTTAGCGGACGCCATCAGCGTATCTTTTATGGTCTTCATCAGCACCGACGACGTTCCCTCAATGGATTTTAAGAGAATATTACCTGTAAATCCATCGGTTACAATAACATCCGCTTCGGAGCGCAAAACTTCTTTTGACTCAATATTGCCAATAAAACTGATACCAGATTGCTTAGAAAGCAACTCATAGGCTTCTTTGACAGCCATGCTCCCCTTTTCTGCTTCGGTACCGATGTTGAGCAGTGCCACTTTCGGGTTTTTGACGCCCAAAATCTGTTCGGAATAGATGCTCCCCATGGCCGCGAATTGAGAAAGATACAAAGGCTTACAATCCGCGTTGGCACCGCAGTCAATGAGCAGCGCTCGGCCGCCGTCCATTCTGGGAAGCGGCGCGGCGAGAGCCGGTCTTTTGATGCCTTTAATGCGCCCGAGTTTCAAAAGCGCCCCGGTCAAAAGCGCCCCGGTGCTCCCGGCAGATACCAGCACGGCGTTGTCATCCCCCTTCATCGCGTCTAAAGCGACGACGAGTGATGAATCGTTTTTATGTCTGACCGCGTAGACGGGCTCTTCGTCAAAGCCGATGACAGAATCAGCGTGAATAACCCGCACATCGTCTCGGGGCACATCGTATTTTGCCAGTTCTTTGTTGATATCCGTTTCACGGCCAACCAAGGTCACCGGAATCTGATAGGCTTTTACCGCCATGACGGCGCCTTCCACCGTTGCCTGCGGCGCGAAATCGCCGCCCATGGCGTCTACATAAATATTTGTCACTTAAGACTCCCAAAAAACAGAATTTAAATGGAGAAACTCGGCAAAGCCGAGTTTCCTTCATTACATATTCATTCTATTATTATCAATGATTCATCCGGCGGATTGTATTAGTTTTCTGCTAAAACTTCGACATCTTTATACGTTCCGCAGGATTTGCAAACACGATGGGGCAATTTGATTTCGCCGCATTTCGGACAAACACTCATGCCGGGCATCGCAAGTTTGTAATGTGTTCTTCTTTTATCGCGACGTGCTTTGGATGTTTTTCTCTTGGGTACTGCCATTATTATTACCTCCTATTATTTTCTTTTGGTTCACAGCAGCGCTTTTAAAGCTGCCATGCGAGGATCCGTCTCGGGTTCCGGCTCGGGACAGGGGCAAGGCCCGTCATTGAGATCAGCGCCGCATCGCGGACACAAACCTTTGCAATCCGGACGGCACAACACACGGAAAGGTTCATTCACAAAAAGGCATTCTTCGATTGCGGGTAAAATGCTTATTTCCTCTGTCTCCGCGGGAACATCAAGGGTTTCCCGATAATCAAAATCGCAGGCATAAGCCGTCGGTTTTAGACAGCGGGCGCAGGGATAGCGCATTTCTCCGGACAAATGAAAACACACCTCGACATGTGTTTGACTTTGCATTTTTATTTGACCTTCCGCCAAAAGCCCCGCCTCGGAAATAACACCGGATAACTCTTGACGCGAATCGTCAAGGGCCTCTTGTGTGATCACAAAAGAAAAAGGATAGGGCTTACCGTTTTGTAATACTTCTCGTTGAATCCTCATCATATCCACCCGCTTCGCTCGATAAGTTCGCATATGCCAAATCAAGATTTGGATGCTCACTTATACTCCAAATGGGCAAACCACATTATAATTGAGGTTTGCCCATTTTGTCAAGAGATTGTCTTTAATTTTTATTCCAATCTGTCATGTTATTAAAATTCGGATTAGGCATTAACCAATTCGACAGTATCGCGGGCGATCATCAATTCTTCGTTGGTGGGAATGACCATCACAGCTGTTTTGGAATCAGGTGTGCTGATAATCATTTCTTCGCC
>CACZTE010000182.1 GCA_902784045.1 uncultured Eubacterium sp.
CGCCATTCCCAAATCTTTTACGGCTTTAATGACGGCGGATAAGCTTCAGAGTAAGGCCGGCCGTGTGGGATTTGATTGGGACGATCCTGCACCGGCCCTCGACAAAGTAAGAGAAGAAACAGAAGAAGCGGCAGAAGCCCTTGCCTCCGGAGATCAAAAGGCAATCGCCGATGAGCTTGGTGATGTGCTTTTCGCCACCGTTAATGTTATTCGTTTATGTGGGTTGGCACCGGAGTTGGTATTAAAAGCGGGAAACGAAAAATTCTTAAGACGATTTGATTTAATGGCCGAAACAGCGAGAAAAGAAGGCAAAAAATTAGAAGAACTGAGCCTGGATGAGATGGAAAATATTTGGGAAAAAGTTAAGCATCGCGCGGATTTTACATAAAATAACAAGAATTTCATGGGAAAAGGTCTTGTCAATTCCATGGGTTCAAGCTTATAATAAGATAGCAATGATAGAAATAAGAGTAGATTTGGAGGATAATTATGAATAAAGCAGAATTAGTTGTAGCAATGGCCGACAAAGCAGGTATTTCAAAAAAAGACGCCGAAAAGGCATTAGTTGCTTTTGTAGATACGGTTATTGACACTTTAAAAGCGGATGACAAAGTATCTTTGGTTGGTTTCGGAACCTTTGAAGTACGTGAACGCGCGGCTCGCAAAGGAATGAACCCCAGAACCAAAGAAATGATTGATATTCCCGCTTCCAAAGCACCGGCATTTAAGGTTGGAAAAGCCTTCAAGGACGCCCTTAACGATTAATGTGAATCAAATTGTCGGAGCGAAGTCTCCGGCTTTTTTATTCATCATCGCGTCGCTTGTTTTTGCACTTATCAAAGGATGTGTGTCATGCGAATCGACAAATTTCTTAAAAATGCCAGAATCATTAAACGCAGAACGGTCGGAAAAGCGGCTTGCGACGGCGGGCGTGTTTCTATTAACGGCAAAGTGGTGAAAGCCGGCGCGCAGGTCAATATCGGAGATACGGTAAGCATTGCCTTTGGCGACGGAAACATGACTGTGGAAGTATTGGCACTTCCCGAACACGTCACCAAAGACATGTCAGAGAGCATGTATCGCATTATCTCTTAACGCGGAGGATTAAAATGGCAAATCTTTCCAAAGAAAAACAACGCGCAGAGAATTTGCGTCGGATTGCTCCCGGCGAAGATCAGCATTCTCGTGCCAAAAAAGAAAAGGCCAAAAAACAAACAAAAAAAGCCAGCGCCAAGAGATCCGGCCGCAATTTCAAAACAGGCGGCGTGGGAAAGAACATCGTTGTTTGGTTTAAAAGACAGCGTTATAATATTTTGCTTCTCGGTGCGGTGGCGTTTGTGCTCTTTGTTTTTGTCGGCAGCAATTTTTTTACAATCGCTTCGCAGATCATCGAACAAAGAAAATTGCGCTCACAGATTGTGGAGGAAACAGCCCGTGGTGAGGCTTTAGATACCGAGCTCAAGGAATTCAGTTCCAAGTCGTACACCGAATATCAAATTCGAAAACAACTCGGCATGGTTTATCCCGATGAAAAAATTGTCGTTCAGGTTAAAACCAAGGCTGAACAGGAAAGAGACGAAAAACAAAAAGCAGAAGAAGCAAAAAAAGCTGAGGAAGCTCAAAAAAAAGCCGAAGCCGAGGCGGCTGCCCAACAGGCACAGCAGGCTGCGGCAGCAGCCAACGCGCAAAACGCGCAGTAGGCTTTCGAAAATATGATTTATAGCGCAGGCGTTTTGAACAATGCCTGCGTTTTTATACGCTAAAACCCGTATTAAAAGATGTTTAAGATGCCGCACAAGAATCGATCAATCGTTTTTCTAAAAGGTTAATCGAGAAAAATCAAAAAAAGAGTTGACAGCGCGTCATCTTAACGCTATACTAATCCTTGTTCTTGAGAGATCTGAAAAGCCGGAGTGGCGGAACTGGCAGACGCACAGGACTTAAAATCCTGCGATCCCTTTCGATCGTACCGGTTCGATTCCGGTCTCCGGCACCACTTTATTATATCGCGGGGTGGAGCAGCTTGGTAGCTCGTCGGGCTCATAACCCGGAGGTCATAGGTTCAAATCCTATCCCCGCAACCAAATTTTTTCGGCGGAGTAGCTCAGTTGGCTAGAGCATACGGTTCATACCCGTAGTGTCAGCGGTTCGACCCCGTTCTCCGCTACCATTTTTTACGGCCCCTTGGTCAAGCGGTTAAGACATCGCCCTTTCACGGCGATAACGGGAGTTCGATTCTCCCAGGGGTCACCATTTTAAAAACAACCTGAAGAAACACTTTCTTCGGGTTTTTTTAATATTTTTCTTACCGGAAATTTTTTAAAGCATGCCTTTATCTTCAAATTTGATGCTCTGCCGGGTGTAGTGTGTCAAATTGATCTGAAAGGTATCTTATAATAAAAATCATGCGATTCGGAAAGGAACCAGTATTATGTCGAAGGAAAATCCGGCCGGCAGTACCGATGTTGTGCTTGCCTACACGCGCAAAGTCATCTTGGACTATGGGCTGATTAAAGCAGGTGAGCGTGTGCTCATCGGACTTTCCGGCGGTGTTGATTCCATGGTTTTGGCCTATTGCTTAATAACAATCGGCAAAGAAATCGGTTTTAATATCGGATGTGCTCATTTACATCATGGTCTGCGTGGGGAAGACGCTGACGCCGATTTGGATTTTGTTTCGAATTTTTGCGCTGCGCACAACATTGCCTTTTTTAAGCGAAAAGTTGCCGTTCAAAGGATTTCCGAAGAAAGGCATATCAGCATCGAAAATGCCGGCCGGGAAATGCGCTATGCCTTTTTTGACGATGTGATGGAAAAACACCATTATGACAAGCTGGCTCTTGCGCATCACGCGGATGACCAGGCGGAAACTATCTTGATGCGTCTGGCCAGGGGCACCGGCATCAAGGGCGCTTCAGGAATGCGCTTGTCCTCCGGGAAAATTATCAGGCCCCTTCTTGGTGTTTCACGCCGGGCAATCGAAGCCTTTGCCCAGGCGCACAGGATTGATTTCAGACAGGATGCCACCAACGAAGATAGGACATACAGTCGAAATTACATTCGGCATGAAATTTTGCCCCGTCTGGAGCAAAGATATCCGGGGACAAGCGCCCATATCGCGACGTTTGCCGAAGATGCCGCTTTATACGAGGCTTTTTTTGAGCGGGAAGCCGACCGACGCAATCCATTGTTTTCCGATATTGACGGACATGCGGGATTCCCCATCAACGCGTTATTGGAAGAAGATATTTTGATGCGTTCTGCTATTATTCGCCGTTTAATTGCAAAGGCTGCAAATCTAACGGATATTCACAGAGTTCATATCGAGAAGATTTTATTATCATTAAACAAAGGAAAAACAACGTGGCTTCTTAACCTGCCGTACGGCATCATCGCCGAACGCCGTTATGATTGGCTGATTTGCTACAAAAAAGAAGTTCAAAATGCAAAGCCATATTTAGCGTCACAGGGCTTTCGCCCTCAAAAAAATGTTTTGTATGTGGATGCCGCCGGAAAACAGGCATTGACTGTTTCATATAATCGTTATATCGTATCGAAAAATTACAATAATTGCAAAAATAATGATGAAATTATTTTGGGTTATGGTAAAATAAAGCATAAACTGATTATTAGGCATCGAATGCCTGGTGATAAAATTATGCTTTCGGACGGAAAACATCAAAAGCTCAAAGATTTTTTAATTAATCAAAAAATCCCCTCAGCGCTTAGAAAGCATATTTTTCTTGTTTTGGAAGATGAGACAATCAAATGGATTCCCGGCTTTTTCAAACATACCGGGCAGGAATCAATCGTGCTAAGAGAAAACACGGTTTACATGAAATGGGAGCATATCAATGAACGATGAAATTGAAAGCGTATTAATCACCAAAGAAGAATTAAGCGAGCGTATTACTCAACTTGGACAACAAATTTATGATGATTACATCGATGAACCGATTTTTGCCTTATGTATTTTAAGGGGAAGTTTCATGTTTTTCGCGGATCTTGTTCGAAATATCGGCAAACCCGTTGAAGTTGCCTTTTTACATGCTGCCAGTTATTTCGAAGGCACCGAAAGTTCGGGGCATGTGGAAATCGACAAGCATATGGTTGATGTGAGCGGTAAAAACCTGATCATCATTGAAGATATCATCGACTCAGGCAGAACACTGGCAGCATTAATCGAACATTTTAAAGAGTTAAATCCAAATTCAATCAAAGTCTGCACCTTGCTCGATAAGCCCGAACGTCGGGTGGTTCCGATCGATGTTGATTATGTCGGATTCGAAGTTCCCGACGAGTTTGTTGTGGGCTATGGCCTAGATTACGATCAAAAATACAGAAACCTGCCGTTTATCGGTATTCTTAAACGGGAAATCTATAGTTAAGGCCCTGTGTTGTTATAGCAAAAAGACTTGCTGTACTCGGGCAGAAGCATTTATGATATCAAGTATTACTATTTTTATCTCAGAAAGGAGAAAGCTATTTGAAAAAGTACCTCAAAATGATCGGCTTTTATGTCCTCATTCTCGTAGTGATTATTGTAGCCGTTTCAGTTTTGAATCCGATGAAGTCCAGTGTCAAAACCTTGACCTACAGTGATTTGATTCATAATCTGCAAAACAATCAGATTAAAGAAATAAAAATCAGCGGCGGAAAAGTTTCCGGAAAACTGGAAAACGGTGATGAATTCGAAAGCATCGTTCCCGAATATACCATCGACAATGTGGTCAGTGATTATATTCAGAAAGACGGATCAACTCTCAGCGTTACCATTGCCGAAGACAACAGTTGGTGGATTTCACTGATTCCGTCACTTATTTTGATGATCATGCTGGTTGTGTTCTTTATTATGATGACACAACAGGGTGCCGGAGGCGGAAGAGTAATGAGTTTCGCCAAAAGCCACGCCCGAATGCACAACGACAAAGACAAACGCGTCACCTTTAAAGATGTTGCGGGGGCTGACGAAGAAAAAGAAGAGCTTGAAGAAATGGTTGATTTCTTGAAATCGCCGGACCGCTACAATCGTTTGGGAGCCCGCATTCCCAAAGGTGTTCTCTTGGTGGGGCCTCCGGGAACAGGGAAGACCCTTTTGGCCAGAGCAGTGGCCGGAGAAGCCAGGGTGCCTTTCTTTATTATTTCAGGTTCGGATTTTGTTGAAATGTTTGTCGGCGTCGGTGCTTCCCGTGTTCGCGACCTTTTTGACAATGCCAAAAAGAACGCGCCGTGTATTATTTTTATCGACGAAATTGACGCAGTCGGCCGCCACAGAGGCGCCGGCCTCGGCGGTGGTCACGATGAACGTGAGCAAACATTAAACCAACTTTTGGTTGAGATGGACGGTTTTGGCGCCAACGAAGGCATCATTGTCATCGCAGCCACCAACCGTCCCGATATCTTAGACCCGGCCCTTCTTCGTCCCGGTCGTTTTGACCGACAGATTACAGTCGGTGTTCCCGACGTTAAAGGGCGTGAAGCCATTTTGGATATCTATAAACAAAATAAACCCATTGCTGAAGAAGTTGATCTCAATATCATCGCCAAGGGGACACCCGGCTTTACCGGCGCCGACTTGGAAAATCTGATGAATGAAGCGGCCTTGCTGGCGGCTCGCCGTAAAAAACGCTATATCGGCATGTCCGAAATGGAAGAAGCTATCAAACGCGTTATAGCAGGACCCGAAAAGAAAAGCCGCGTCATTGACGAAAATGATCAGCGCATTACGGCATATCATGAAGCCGGCCATGCCATTGTGATGGAATATCTGCACAATGGCGAAGAAGTGCATGAAATCTCAATCATTCCCCGCGGTATGGCAGCGGGATACACAATCTCTTTGCCGACTGATGACAGTCAACACATGCCCAAACAAAAGTTGCTTGACCGTATTGCAGGTTTGTTGGGTGGACGCGCCGCCGAAAAAGTTGCTCTTGAGGATATTTGCACCGGCGCTTCAAATGACATTGAGCGCGCCACGGCCATCGCGCGGAAAATGGTGACTGAATGGGGAATGAGCGAACATTTGGGTCCGATGACTTTCGGCAAAGACGAAGGCGGAGAAGTATTCCTCGGACGTGATCTCGGTCGAAGCCGCAACTATAGCGAAGAAGTTGCTGCGGTTATCGATAAAGAAATCCGAAGCATCGTTGAAACAGCTTACGACCGCGCGATTTCAATTCTCGAAGAAAAGAAAGACACTTTGACCGGCATTGCCGAAGAATTACTCAAAGTCAGTACGTTGACCGGTGAAGAATTCAGAGCGATGTATGCCAACAACGGCGTGCGTCCCGTCATTATTCCCACTGAAGAAGACAAAAAGGATGCGTCTGAAACGTCGGCTCAGAGTGATTCCGAAAAAGATGCGCCTGTCGAAGAATCCAAAGACAACAGCAAAGAAAATGCTGATGCGGATGTCGAGGAACAAGACCCTAAAGGAACTGAAACATCAGATGTGACGGACAATAAAATCGTCGATGATGTCAAACAAGATAATCATAATTCGATGGAAAATACATCTGAATCTTCGGAAATAGCAAAAAAAACCGAAGAAGAGGATAAAACAGACGGTCAGTCAGGTCAAGATAAAACCAAAGCAACATCCATCGATGACGATGTGAATGAAGAAAAAACCGGTGATGCCGATAAAAAACCGCA
>CACZTE010000183.1 GCA_902784045.1 uncultured Eubacterium sp.
CTCATCGATTCCGCCATCAGCGACGACGCCCCCTTTGCCTTAAAAGACGGCAACGTCATCAAAGCGGGCTATCATCCCGAAGTGGACAAAGCCAGACAGGCCGGCCTGAAAGGCAAAGACTGGCTGAGGGATATGGAGGCCTCGGAACGGGAAAAAACCGGTATTAAAAACCTCAAAATCAAATATAACAAAGTTTTCGGCTATTTTATCGAAGTGACCAAATCCAATCTGGACGCCGTCCCCGAAACCTACATCCGAAAACAAACCCTGGCCAACGCCGAGCGTTTTTTCACGCCGGAACTCAAAACCATGGAAACGGAAATCCTGGGCGCTGAGGAAAAACTCTCCCGTCTGGAGTATCAGCTGTTTCGGGATATCCGTGAAAAAATCGTCGGAGAAATCGGCCGCCTGCAGGCATTGGCCGGGATTATCGCGACGTTGGACGCCGAATTCGCCCTGGCTTGCGCGGCGGTGGACAATCATTACGTCAAACCGGAAATCGCGGAAGACGGCGTCATTGATATCCGCGGGGGCCGTCATCCCGCGGCGGAAGCGTTGATGGAAAAAAACGCCTTTATCGCGAATGATTGCCTGCTGGACAAGGATGCTCAGCGCATGATGCTCATCACCGGCCCCAACATGGCCGGAAAATCCACCTACATCAGACAGGTGGCCATCATTACCTTAATGGCGCAAATCGGCTCTTTTGTACCGGCGGACAGCGCCCATATCGGCATCGTCGACCGAATCTTTACCCGAGTGGGAGCCTCGGATGACCTCACCACCGGCCAGAGCACTTTCATGGTGGAAATGTCCGAAGTGTCCAACATTTTAAAAAACGCCACGTCGGACAGCCTGGTCATTTTAGACGAAATCGGTCGGGGAACCAGCACCTTTGACGGTGTCAGCATTGCCTGGGCTGTCGCTGAATATCTGCTCAATCCCAATATTTGCGGCGCCAAAACCCTCTTTGCCACCCATTATCACGAACTTACCGAGCTGGAAAATCTGGAAAAAGGCATTCACAATTACAGCATCGGCCTGAAAGAAACAAAAAACGGCGTCATTTTCTTAAGGAAACTCAAACCCGGCGCCGCCGATAAAAGCTACGGCATCGAGGTGGCGACCTTGGCGGGTTTTCCCGGAAGTGTCACCAAACGGGCAAAATCCGTTCTCAAAGAGCTTGAAAAAGGAGAGAAAACCTACAGAGAAGGCCTGTTTGACCACGACGCCGACCGGGTGGCGGAAAATCAAATCAGTTTTATCACCATGGCGCAAAACAACTTGACCGATACGGAAAGGAAGGTACTTGAGGATCTCAAAGACATTGAGATCAACACGATGACTCCCATGGAAGCCATCAATACCTTAAACGCGCTGAAAACCGCGCTGAACACCGGAGGAACATCATGAAAATCAAAATGTTAAGCCGGGAAACCATCGAAAAAATCGCGGCGGGCGAGGTTATCGTCCGCCCCGAATCCGTGGTGAAAGAGCTGGTGGAAAACGCCATCGACGCCGGTTCGACGCACATTGACGTTGTGGTCGAAGAAGGGGGAAAACGGCGGATTCGCGTCACGGACAACGGTTCCGGCATCGCTTTCAACGACATCCCCCTGGCCTTTGAGCGGCACGCCACCAGCAAACTATCGACCATCGACGAACTGACGGCCATCGGAACCTTGGGTTTTCGCGGCGAAGCCTTGGCCTCCATTGCCGCCGTCAGCCGCGTCACCGTCGCCACCATCGCCGCGGAAGAGGAAATGGGAAGCCGCACCGTTTTGGAAGGCGGAAAAATCGTTGTTCGGGACATGATTCCCTACAACCGCGGCACGGATATCGACGTCACCGATTTGTTTTACAATGTGCCGGCGCGTCAAAAGCACATGCTCAAAAGTGACAAAGAGGAGAGCGCCGTCCATGATTTAATGGAGCGCATGGCCCTGTCCCATCCGGAAATCGCCTTTACCTATTTCCGGGGCGAAAAAAAAGTCTTTGCCACTCCTGGCTCATCCTCCCTGGCGGAGGTCATTGCCTGTCTGTACGGCAAAAGCTTTTTGACCGGCATGCGCGAAATCAATGTCGCCAACGAGCCGATGACCATCACGGGATACATCGGCGACATTACCCAGACCCGGGGCCGAAGAGACCGGCAGATTTTCTTTTTAAACGGCCGTTACGTGCGAAACCGCGAAATTTCTCATTCTTTTGAGAGTGCCTATGAAGGCTATTTGATGAATCATCGCCATCCGGCGGGAATCCTTTTTATCACCCTTCCGGGCCACATGATTGACGTCAATATGCATCCGGCGAAAACCGTTGTCGGCATCTTAAACGAAAGTCTGGTAGGCATCCTGTTTCGTCAGGGTATTCGGGAATCCCTCAGAAAACAGGATTTATCCGTCAACCTCGAAAACCAACTGGCCGAATCTTCCCCCAAAACCGCCGAAGAAGAAATCCAGTTAAGCGTTGATATACCGGGGATATCAACACAGCGTTCAACTGTCAGCGCCGGCTATGTTTTACCGGATGCCGGAGCGCGGCGAAGCGATATCATTCAAAAGGTCAACCATCCGGACAAACAAAAACGCGTGGCAGAAGACATCTCCGCCTTTTATACCGGCGA
>CACZTE010000184.1 GCA_902784045.1 uncultured Eubacterium sp.
AAGCGGGTAAAACTGTTCGTATTCTCTCCCGAAGCCAAAGGTTCCCGATGCCGTAATGACGGGATTTTTAAAGTCGATGCCGGCAAAATTAGTTTGAAGACGCGTACTCATAAGCCTAGCTCCTCTCTTGAAAACACCGGTCCGTCTTTACACACCTTCCGGTTGCCAAGGGGCGTCTCGATGTTGCAGCCGAGGCATACGCCAAGACCGCAGGCCATGCGTGCTTCCAGCGAAAGGTAAAGAGGATTTTCTTTCGGAACAACCCCGCTGACAGCCCGAAGCATGATGTCGGGACCGCAGGCAAGTACGGTTTCTCCGGCATTGACCGTCACTTTTTCGGTAATGAAACCGCCAATATCAAGGATCACATCGTCGGCAAATTCGGAGAATTGATCAACACGATAACTTTCATCAGAAAAGCCAAGATAGACGCGCACATTTGAATCGGGATAATTAGTTTTATGATCGCGCAATAAATAATAAAGTGGTGCCGTTCCGATACCGCCGCCAATCAATACGATATCTCCCGGAACATCGGGAAACCCCTTTCCCAATGGTCCGACGAGACTTACGTCATCCCCATCTTGAAGTTCCGATAGAATCCGGGTGCCTTTCCCAACGACTTGATAGAGAAAAGAAACAACGCCGTCGTGATAATCGTGAACGGAAATCGGCCGGGGGAGTAAGGGATCTGTGTCCCACGCGCGGAGCATAAAAAATTGCCCGGGAAATATTTCGCCGTCATAAAAGACGTCCATCAAAAAAATGTTTTCAGAGATTTTTTTGTTTTGTTTGATCAAAGCCACTTGGTCAGATCCTCCTTCATATCCGCTGCCGCCTGACGGATATAGTCGATATAGTCCTCACCTTCGGTTTTGCTCTTGTGAGCGCAGATAATCCCTCTGGAGGAATTGACCACCGCGCAGCGTGAGCGTCTTAAAATGTCGGCGATATCTTTTCCCGTGCCGCCTTGAGCGCCGTATCCCGGCACCAGATAAAACAGCTCCGGATGCGCCTGTTGGAGTTCTTCAAAAGCTTCAGGATAAGTCAATCCCACCACGGCACCAATGGAAGAAAAACCGGATTGACCAATGTAGGGCTTACCCCATTCATCGATGAGATCCGCCATTTTTTCGTAGACCATGCGGCCGTCAGCCATTTTATCTTCCTGTAAATCCACCGCTGACGGATTGGACGTATGCAAAAGCACAAACAGACCTTTTTCGTTATTTTCGATATACGGGAAATAGGGCGAGACGGCGTCAAGGCCCATATAGCCGTTGACTGTTAAGATATCCACCTCGAAATCCCCTTCGAAATGACCTTTGGCGTATTGAACTGCCGTTGAGGAAATGTCTCCGCGTTTGCAGTCACCGATGACGATTTTACCTTGTTTGCGTGCATAGGATACCGTATCGGCATAGGCTTTTAAGCCTTCTAAACCCAGGGCTTCATAACAGGCAATCTGCACCTTGTAGCAGCCGGCAAGATCTGCCGTCGCGTCAATAACCGCGCGGTTAAAAGCCGTGATTTTTTCTCCGGATGACAAGTCTTTTTCCGAAAGACAAGCCGGCAAAAAATCTATCTTCGTGTCAAGTCCCACACATACAGGGCTTTCTTTAGCTGATTCATACAAACGATCCGCGATCATCAATGATGTTTCCTCCTTTCATGGTCCAAAGCACACCGCCAGTGAGTAAGTCGCCGTCAAAAGGCGTGTTGCGGCTTTTGGATACAAATTGTTTAACGTCAATACGCCATTCCCGCCTCGGATCGATCAAAATCAAATCCGCGGGATAACCTTCTTTAATCAGTCCCGTCTTTAAGCCGAGACGCTTCGCCGGAGCGTCGCTCATCATAGCGCTGAGTCTCGCCAGAGAAATACCCTCCCGGGCAAAGACCGTATGATACATACCAAAAGCTGTTTCGAAATTAATCAGTCCCGGCGCGCCGGCTTGTTTATCCGCCGCCGAATGAGGCGCGTGATCGGTTCCGCAAATATCTATGCTGCCGTCTTTTGCTCCTTCAATGAGCGCATTTTTATCACGCAGGTTTCTAAAAGGAGGATGCACTCTGTAGTCTAAACCTGAACCGTACAGATGATGAGGTGTGACCTCGCAAGTGAGATTCAGTCCAGCGTCTTTGCCTTGTCTGACCAGATTGAGCGTTTTTTCAGTGCTGATATGACACAGATGCAAACGCGCCCCGGGAATGGATTTCATCATCTCGATATCCCGGCGAATCGTATCGACTTCAGGTTCGTTGTGAGTGGCAATGAGAATGCCGGTCTCGGCGGATATTTCCAAAGCTTTACGCATGGTTTCAGCGTTGTCGATATTGTGCCCATCGTTGGAAAAATAAGGCACGATGTCTTTTAGCGCTACAAAATCGACGAAATCGGAATCTGAGAAATCTTTTGTCACTGCCGCAACTTGTAAAATCTCAGCTTTTCCGATGGTCTTCGCCTTATCGAGATTGGTTTTAACCATCTCGATATTATCCATAACGGGTTTAGTATTAGCCATGGCACAGACAGTAGTAAAACCGCCATGGGCCGCCGCCGACAAACCGGATGTTAAATCTTCTTTGTAGGTCAGTCCGGGATCCCGAAGATGACAATGCATGTCAATAAGACCCGGCATCAGCGTTTTGCCGCCTCCGTCAATGACGCGTTCAAAATGAGTTTGAACCCGTCCTGTCGGCTTATAGACCTTGCGGATTTTACCGTTTTCGATCATCACCTGACCATTGCGGGAGCCGGTGGCATCAACGATGGTGATGTTTTTTATCAGTGTTCTCAATTTCCCTCTCCTCGTATCGTGATTGGCTGATTAGAAATTTCATAAACAATATGTCAAAACCGCATGCCTATCTGCTTTCGTTAAAAGTGGTATAGGCATCGCAGAATTCACAGCGATAAATGCGTTTTTCCTCATTAACCAGATAGAAGTGAACATCGTCAACACGTTCTGTCTGGGTGATGCAGCGCGGATTGGCGCAGCGCATGATGCCCACGACCTCCCGCGGCAGAGTCAGCTTGAGTTTCTTGGTCACAACGCCGTTTCGCACATAGTTGATGCTGACACCCGGGTCAATAAGACCGAGGACATCCATATCAATGGAAACATCCGTTTCGATTTTGAGCATATCCTTTTTTCCCATTTTTTCGCTGGGTATATTAGTCAAAAGCACAACCGGATCTTTAATTTGATCTAAATGCAACTCTTTATAAATGCGAAAGCCGTGGCCTGCCTCGATATGATCGATGACAATGCCTTTTTTGATTTGCGAGACGTTAATCATGTATTTGCCTCCGTTGATTTAATCATATCCATTTATTTGATAATGCATGAATATACGATGATTTTCAAGATTACGCCGGCTTATGAGATAATGCGGATCTTATTGATTTCCCGGCGCGTAACGCTTCGTGATATCCTGTTCCGCAATGCGTTTATCATCAAAGTTTTACGTCTGTAATGAGCATTTTCCCTCTTCCGGCACCTGTTTGGTTTTACGCCGTTCCGAGCAGTTTGGAGATGAGCGCCATTCGCACATACATGCCGTAGCGTGCCTGTTTGAAATACAGGGCCCGAGGATCTTCATCCACTTCCACAGCAATTTCATTAACCCTGGGAAGCGGGTGCAGCACAATCATATCTTTTCGCGCATGAGACATCTTTTTCTTGTCAAGCACATACACATCCTTTAAGCGCAAATATTCTTCTTCGTTGACAAAACGTTCCCGCTGCACACGGCTCATATATAAAAGATCAACATCGCCGATGACGGCGTCTAAGCTGTCTGTTTCAATATATGATCCCTCCGGCAGCATCGAAAGAAAATACGAAGGCATTTTGAGTTCTTTGGGCGAGATAAACACAAATTTGTTGTTTGGATAGCGGTTTAAGGTTTTAACCAGCGAATGGATGGTTCTGCCGAAGAGCAAATCACCGCAAACGCCGATGGTGTGGCCGCCAAGCCCGCCGAGTTCATGGCGAATCGTCAGCAAATCCGTCAATGTTTGAGTGGGATGTTCGTGACCGCCGTCGCCGGCATTGATAATGGGTGTGTCAGGTACTGCCCTGCCCGCAAGCCTGGCCGTTCCCTCTTTGGGATGGCGAATGACGATAATGTCCGTATATCCCGAGATAACCCGCATGGTGTCCGATAAACTTTCACCTTTGGAGACCGACGAATTATCCGGATTATCAAAGCCGATCACCCGTCCGCCGAGACGCATCATCGCCGATTCAAAGCTGAAGCGGGTACGCGTTGACGGCTCATAAAAAAGGCTGGCCAATAACTTTCCCTTGCAAAGATCAATATAATCCGATTGATTTGCAATGATCCGATCAGCCAGCTCAAATATTTCTTCTAACTCTTCAATTGTAAAATCGCCGGGTTCGATTAAATGTCTTCCTTTAAGCATGGACGCCTCCTTTATTGGTTAATCCGCCGCTTCTTTGTTTTCCATTTTAAATAAAAAAATAAGAAGCGTCAATACTTTTTGCACGTTTCGCGCCGGTCAATCGTTCCAATCGAACAAACGAAAAATCAGAAATTCACCGAGATTAAATCATACAGTTTAACGCATTGGATTTCCATCAAATAATTTTCCTGTTATCGGCTTAATAGTAGATCAAAAAACATTAGCAGAGGCTTGTTCCCAATCGAGCTTCGACTGCGTCTTGCTCTCTTGGACTATCTTTGCATGGGTGTCACGCTGTCGATTCCGGCTTCGGCTTTGCCTCGCCACAATCGAGTGACACCTCAAAAAAGATTGTTTAAGATTTCACATTATTTTTGATAAATACAAAAAATACAAGCTTTTTTAAAGGTTCGCCATTTATGATAATGGCCGAGAGAGTTATCTCCCCTTTTTCTTTTCATTCCTAATTTATACCAAGGGCATCCTGATGGGTGCCTTTGGTATTTTTTGAGTTTCCCGTTGACATCGAAACGATATTTCAGTCTGCTTTTAAAGATATCTTTAACAGGCAAAGCATTAAAACCTTTTCGTCTTTTGTCCACCCGCTTCGCTGGATAGGTTCGTGTTGCTAAATTAAAAATTTAGACGCTCACTTAGCACAAAAGTATAAAAAAAGGTTAAATTAAAGACTTTAACTTAAAGATAAAACATGTTAAGATAATTTCGATTGTAAAACTATTACAACATTCGCAAAGTGATAAACGGGAGGAATATTATGCCTTACGGAAAA
>CACZTE010000185.1 GCA_902784045.1 uncultured Eubacterium sp.
CATGACATGGTTTGGCAAACAGGCAAAAGGTTGAACACAAACAATATTCGGTACGCCATGTTCAATTAACTCAATCATTTCCGCTGTCAAGAACCATCCTTCTCCGCTTTGATTGCCCAGTGATATCAATCGATTTGCGCGTTTGGCTTTGCTTTGAATAGTAGACGGTCCTCTGAAATGCATACTGTTGTTTAAACAACGCTTCATATATTTGCGATAGTTCTCAATCACACGGATAATGAGACCGCCGGTGCGTTTGGCTTTTCCTGAGCCCGAAAGATAATCATGTTGAAATGTGGGATTATAAGCGCAATAAAGCAGAAAATCCATCAGATCCGGGACGGTGACTTCCACGCCTTCTTTTTCCAGAACCGAAACAAGGTTATTGTTGGCAGTCGGATGGTATTTTACGAGAATCTCACCGACAATTCCCACTTTGGGGATGATTTTGTGAACGCGAGGTAATCGGTCAAATTCGCGGACAATACTTTTGATATTCTTTTTAAAAACCGAAAGACGCGGATGCAAGATATTGTCTTTCACGCGACGTCTCCATTTTTCGTACAAACGATCAGTTGAGCCCTTCACTTTTTCATACGGTCTTGTCGCGTAGACAACGCGTTGAAAAAGATCGCCGTAAACAATAGCCAGCATTGCCATATGCAGAACTTTTGGAGTTGCTTTAAATCCCGGATTATCTTCTAAACCGACTGCGTTTAATGAAATAACGGGAATTTGTTCCATACCGGCTTCTTTGAGAGCTTTTCGGATAAAGCCGACATAATTTGAAGCCCTGCAGGGTCCGCCTGTTTGCGTCATGATAACCGAAACATGGTCAGGATCATATTTCCCGGATTCAAGCGCAGCCATAATTTGACCGACTGTCAGAATGCTCGGATAACAAGCATCGTTGTTAACATATCGCAGGCCGGCATCTACGGCTTTTTCATCCACGCTTGGAAGCACTTCGATATTATAACCACCGGCCTTTATTGCCACTTCTACCAGATCAAAATGGATCGGCGACATTTGAGGCGACAAGATAGTATGGGTCTTACGCATTTCTTTTGTAAAAGGTACGCGTTTTGTCAAGGGTTTTTCCGGCATTTTGAGATGCTTTTGATCACGCTCTTCAATGGCGGCTTTCAGTGAACGCAATCGAATACGAATTGCCCCCAGATTGCTGACCTCATCAATTTTGATAAGCGTATAAATATTGCCTTTATGTTCCAGAATTTCCTGGGTCTGTTCAGATGTCACAGCATCCAGTCCGCAGCCAAAAGAAGTTAATTGGACCAATTCAAGGCAATCATATGCTGTAATCGCTTCTGCCGCTTTATATAATCTTGAATGATATTTCCACTGATCAAGCACACGATAATCGACAGATTCCTCCTTTTCGGCAAGGTGAGCAATGGAATCCTCTGTCAAAACAGCCATATCCAGAGACGTAATGACATTGTCAAGTCCGTGATTAATCTCCGGATCAATATGATAGGGCCTTCCGCAAAGGACGATACCCTTTTTATGATTAGCCTGTAACCATTCAATGGTTTCAAGTCCTTTGTTTTGTATATCCAAATGGAAACGCTCATTTTCTAAAATGGCATCATTTAAAGCGGCATCTATTTCAGACGATTGGATACCTTCATTTTCAAAAATATCACAAAGTCGTTTTAACAGGCGTTTATTATCATCCAAAGCCAGAAACGGGTTCATGAATGTCACACCAGCTTCTTTAATGCTGTCCATATTATATTTGATCGTTTCCGGATAGGACATAACGATAGGGCAATTATACCAATTATCCGAATCGTCAAACTCTTTTTCCTCATAGGCTACACAGGGATAAAAGATTTTTTTAACACCTTTATCAATCAAATCCTGAATATGGCCATGTACCATTTTGGCAGGATAACAAACAGATTCCGAGGGTATACTGCTCATCCCTTTTTCATAAATCTTACGGTTGGATTCTGATGAAAGCACCACGCGGTATCCCAAAGATGTTAAAAAAGTAAACCAAAATGGATAATTTTCATATTGGTTGAGAACTCTCGGGATTCCGATTTCCCCGCGCGGCGCAACGTCTGCATCTAAAGGTTCATAATCAAAAACGCGTTTATATTTCCATGCATATAAATTCGGCAAATTATTTTTGTTGCGCTTGATACCGGCGCCGATTTCACAGCGGTTTCCGGTTACATGTCTTGAACCATCGTTAAAGATATTGATGGTCAGTTGACAATTATTGCTACATCCTCCACAACGCCGATGTTTAATCTGCATGTCAAAAGAATCCAATTGATCGATTTTAAGAATCGTGCTTTTATGACCTTTTTCGCAACGTTCACGGGCAATCAATGCGGCTCCAAAAGCTCCCATCAATCCGGCAATGTCAGGTCTGACGACATCGCGTCCGGTAATTTGTTCAAAAGCGCGCAGAACTGCGTCATTGTTAAATGTTCCACCTTGAACCAGGATATGTTGTCCGAGTTCACGGGGATTATGTATTTTGATGACTTTTTGAAGGGCGTTTTTAATGACAGAATATGAAAGTCCGGCAGCAATATCTCCTACTTCCGCGCCTTCTTTTTGGGCCTGTTTGACTTTGGAATTCATAAAAACAGTACAACGGGTACCGAGATTTACCGGATTTTCTGCTTTGAGCGCAGATTTAACAAATTCGTCCATGCTAAGGCTCAGTGATTTGGCAAAAGTTTCCAAAAATGAACCACATCCGGAGGAGCAGGCTTCATTTAAAATAATGTTATCAACAGCACCGCCTCTGATGCGCATACATTTCATGTCCTGGCCGCCGATGTCCAGAATGAAATCGACTTTTGGTTTAAAATATTTGGCACCTTTAAAGTGAGCCATGGTTTCTATTTCGCCAATATCCACTTTAAGCGCTGTTTGAATCAGCCCTTCCCCGTATCCGGTTACAGCAGAGTTGGCAATAAATGCACCCTCGGGAATTTTAGAATATAAATCCTTTAAGATTTCAATGCTTTTATTTAAAGGATCACCTTCATTGCTTGAGTAATAGTGATATAGAAGCTCACCGTTTTCTCCGACAACGCATGCTTTGGTTGTTGTGGAACCTACATCTATCCCTAAATAGACGGCTCCTTCATAAGACATTAAATCTCCTCTTAAAACACGGTCCTCGTCATGACGTTCTTTAAAGAGACGGTATTCCGCTTCATTTTCAAATAAAGCATCCAAACGTTTGACACCGCTGTCATCATGATAATCCTCTGTGTGCATACGTGTAATGATATCATCAAAATCACTTATCGATTCTTTTTCAGAAGACAATGCAGCGCCAAGTGCCACAAACAGATTAGAGTTATCGGGGAAAATCACTTGTTTAGGCGTGAGTTTAAGTGTTTCGATAAAACGCGCTCGAAGTTCCGATAAAAAGTATAAAGGACCGCCTAAAAAAGCGACATTTCCTTTTATTGTGTGTCCGCAAGCCAGTCCGGATATGGTTTGATTGACGACGGCCTGAAAAATAGAAGCGGCAATATCCTCACGATCTACCCCTTCGTTGATGAGCGGTTGTACATCGGTCTTGGCAAAAACGCCGCATCTTGACGCAATAGGATATATCACTCTATGATTTTTAGCAAGCTCATTGAGACCTGCTGCATCGGTTTTTAAAAGACTGGCCATCTGATCAATGAACGCGCCTGTCCCACCGGCGCATGTGCCGTTCATGCGCTGTTCGACATTTCCTTCAAAAAAAGTGATTTTTGCGTCTTCACCGCCAAGCTCAATAGCGCAATCAGTTGTGGGAATGCGATTTTCAACGGCTAGGGTTCCCGCAACTACTTCTTGGATAAATGCTATTTTAAGCCACTTTGAAACCAATAACCCACCGGAACCTGTTACACAGATTTGTACTTTGGCATGTTCTCCGATCTTATTATGAATATCAGACAGCAATGTGCTCATCATTTCTTTGATGTTTGACAAATGCCTTCTGTAATCAGAATAAATCATGCGATCATTGTTGTCGAGAATGACAACTTTTA
>CACZTE010000186.1 GCA_902784045.1 uncultured Eubacterium sp.
CGCCATTATTGACGACATCATGGAAGAAGTCGCCCGGATGTACGGCTATGATAATTTTGAAGCGACGCCCTTTACGACGGCTTTTGACCACGCTGTCAATCAGCGTGACAAAGATCTTGACTATCGCATCAAAGAATATCTGGCGCTTCGCTGCGGCATGCAGGAAGTCTATACCTATCCCTGGATGAAAGACGATTGTGTTCACGCGATTCTTCCCGATACCGAAGGCGTTTTAAAACTATCGACACCGCCGGCGCCGGACGAACGTTTTATCCGCTCAACTCTCCTTCCAAACTTAGCGGAAGCTGTCGGCAAAAACGAACGCTATTTCGGTGAATTTAAAATCTTTGAGGAAGCGGAAGTCTTTTTTGACCGAAATTATACCAACTTCTACGACGAAACCGAATTTCTGCCTGAACAACGCCGGCACCTGGCGGGGGCTTTCGCCTCGGACGGCAAGGATATCGCCATGCTTTTCCGCGAAGCCAAAGGCGTTTTGGAATACATGGCCCGCTTTACCCATATGGAACCTTTAACCCTGAAAAAAGGCGGCGCGAAACCCTATTGGGCGGATCACGTGGTTTGGCTCAATATCTTTAAAGGCGATGAGAAAATCGGTGATTTCGGTCTCCTCAATAAAAAATCGGCGATGGCCTGCGGCATCAAAAAAATCAACGCGATTTTGTTTGAACTTGATCTCACCGCCCTTGTGCCATATCCGTCGCGGACCAACAGCTTCACCCATTTGGCGGAATATCCGATGATTGAATATGATATCTCGATGCTGTTTGACGAAGATACCAAATGGGAGGATATCAAGAAGGCCGCCCTGGGCAAGCAAAAACCGGGCGCGCTGCTCAAAGCCGCCGATTTTGCGGACGAATACCGCGGAAGACAAATTCCCGAAGGTAAAAAATCCGTCACGATCCGCCTGACCATCGGTTCCGACGACAAGACGCTGACGTCCGCTGAAATCGAAAAATGCGCCGACCGCGTCATGCGTACCCTCACCCACACCATGGGCGCGGAACTGAGAAAACAGTAAACACATATTTGTTGTAAGCATAAAATTGATAACGGTGTATCATTGTTTTCGATTAAGTTATCCGATTTGCTGCTTAAAAGAAGGTCATCATTGGAATTATTGATGATCATCTATTTGTTTGATTAACGGCAAAAAGCGAGGTTTCTGATCAAGATCCTCGCTTTTTGGTTTGTTTTATTACGCGTATTGCTCATGTTAGTTACGCATTATAAGATTCTATTTTTTTGTTTTTATTTTACGTTTTTTAAAATCCGAACAGTCCTTTTCGTTTATAAGGCTCTGAGGTGACGCTTTTTAAATCATAGCCGGCTTCCCGGATGACGTCGGCGAGTTTCGTTTCGTCAATGGGCTCCTGGGAGACGATTTCCGTTATGCTTTTTTTGGCGCTGCTTTTGACTTTTTTGACATGAAACGCTTTGCGAATGGCGTCGTTGATATGGGTTTCGCACATACTGCAATGCATGCCTTCGATGGCCGCGGTTGTTTTGATCATGGTGTACCTCCTATAAGATGAATGCGTACAAAACGGTGACGGTTCAATCATTCACGGTTTGTAAACCGTTTTGAATATGCTTTATTTCCAAACATCCAATCAAATTGTCGACAGGCTGTTGATGATATTTCACGCTAAAATGATGACAATGTGATGGGCTTGATGTGAGATTGGTTTTGATCAACCGAGCATGGTATCAAGGGTCATCATCAGCGTAAAGCCGGCGGCGAAAGCAATAATGCCCAAATCTGAGTGAGGGCCGCCCGCGGTTTCGGGAATGAGTTCTTCGACAACGACGTACATCATGGCGCCGGCGGCGAAAGAGAGCGTATAGGGCAGCACAGGCAGAATGACCGAGGACGCTAAAATGGTGAGGACCGCGCCGATGGGTTCGACCACGCCGGAGAGCGCGCCGTAAGCGAAAGATTTTGTGCGGCTGAGGCCTTCGGCTCTCAAAGGGAGCGAGATGATGGCGCCTTCGGGAAAGTTTTGAATAGCGATGCCAAGTGCCAGAGCCATGGCGGAGGCAGCGGTGAGATCACCGGTTCCGGAAAGATAGCCGGCAAAGACCACACCGACGGCCATGCCTTCGGGCAGATTGTGCAGGGTGACGGCCAATACAAGCATAATGGTTTTGGATAGCTTTGTCCGTGGGCCTTCCTGTGTGCCGGTTCCCACG
>CACZTE010000187.1 GCA_902784045.1 uncultured Eubacterium sp.
AGGATCATCTGAGCCGAATAAACACTTGACAATAACGGGAAAAAACTCATAACCCAGTGATTTTAGCAGCGCGAAAAACAGCAGATTGATCTCAAAACATCCGCCGCAACCATAGCGGACGATGTTTTTTTCAAAAATATCCGAAATCGCCAAAGAAGGACATTTCTGATCCAGGAAAAAATCCAAATTGCCATAGGGAATATGCGTCAAATGTTGTTGGATGAGGGATTTCAAATTGTCTAACGTCGGCGCGCGATCGCCATAATAATCAATTCTTTTCAAATATAAATCGATATCGGGAATGGCTTCGTATAATCCCGAGAATAAAAATGCCATTTATATTAACCTCTCTTTTTCCGTAAAACACTTTTTTACAATGACGGTCAATCTTGACATACCATGCCTTAACACTCAAATTCACCTGATTCGAAAAACCGAAAGAAATCATCACGTCTCATCCGAAAAGCAAAACCGTGTATGCCTCAATCAAATAGCCGCCGACGGCGTAGGCCGCCGCTGTCCCGAAAGCCAGATACGGCACAAAGGGCATGCGTTCTCCATTCTTTCTCAAAAGGCGTGCAATCGCAGCGGTAATTCCGGCAACCATCACCGCGAAAAAAAACGCGGCGAGCATCTTTTGCCATCCGAGAAAAAAACCGATGACCGCGCAAAGCTTGACATCGCCCATTCCGAAAGCGCCAATCATCACGGACAACGCGAGCATCGGCAGTGAGACGATAGCGGCGCCGATCAACCGCTCAGGAAGATGAAGGCTCGAAGTCACGAGCGCCGATAACACAGCCGCGACGAGCAGCAGCAAATTCAGTCCCCGGTAGATTTTCATCGTTAAAGCGTCTATCGCCGCCTGCAAGGCAAGCACCGCCAGAAAAACGCCGTCGGTCACAGCCTCCAAGGAAGCGCCTTTGAAGAAAAAAGGCAAGACGAAGACCGCGGCGGCAATGATGACTATAATAATTTTTTGCGTTTTCGAAAATACTTTACTTTCCATAGGCACCACAATGATAATCGCTCAAAGCGTACAATAAGATGACATTTCCAATTTTAAGTTCCCGCTTATGATAAAATGACTCGCCGGACAGACAAATCGCTCCGCCAAGGGTTATCTCTCATTTCGCGTTGTCCTCCCGACAATCAGGCAGACCGCTTAAATCTGTGTAGGCAAAAATGTCCCAAGTGTTGATTGACAGCGGCAACGCAACGACTATCACATAATTAATTCAAAAAACAGTCTATCTTTCTAGTCCAAAGCGAATCGAACTCAACATCATTATAACAAAAAAAGCCGGCGGTTAAGCCGAACTTTTAAATCTGATGCCAAGAAATTATTCCGTCTTTCCCTCTCCTTCGGGATTGACGTGAATCATACAATGTTTGATTTTCGGGAAACGCCGCTCAAGGCCTGCATGCACGGCCTCCGCCGCGTCATGGGATTCCTTAAGGGTTAAATCGCCATCCATCGCGATTTCCAGATCCAGATAATAGCCGTTTCCGAAGCGGCGCGTCTTCAAATCGTCAACGCCCTTTACCTTGGGATATTCCATGACGGCTTTTCGCAAATCCTCTTCAATTTCATCATCAACCGAGGTATCGAGCATGTTATCAACGGCATCTTTGGCCACCTCAAATGCCACCTTGATAATCAAGAGTGATATGATGCCCGCGGCCAGCGGATCCATAAAGGCGAAACCCAACCGCGCGCCGACAATCCCGACGAGCGATCCAATGGACGACAGCGCGTCGCTTCTGTGATGCCAGGCGTCTCCCATCATCGCCGCCGAATCGATTTTTTTGGCCGCTGCCCGGGTATACCAATACATCGCCTCTTTCACCACAATGGAGACAATGGCGGCAACCACGGCAAGCATGCCCGGCGTTTCAATGGCCTCGCCGGTGATGAGTTGACGAATCGCGTTATAGCCGATCATCGCGCCAGTAAAAAACAAAATACCCGCCAGAATAATCGCCGCGATGCTTTCGATGCGATCATGCCCGTAAGGATGTTCAGAATCCGAATCCTTGCCGGATAAGTTGATGCCGACCATCACCACCAGCGTCGCCAGCACATCCGACGAGGAATGAATGGCGTCGGAGACCATCGCTCCGGAACGTCCCACAATTCCGGCGATGAGTTTAAATATCGTCAAAAGCACATTGACGACAATCCCAATGATGGACACCCGATTGGCGATTTCCAGCTTTTCTTTTGTGCTCACATGAATATCATGATCCACGGTTAATCCTCCCTTTCAAACGCGCGAAGAATCGCGATTTCTTCGGCATAATCTTTAAAATCCTTTTGCGGTGTCTCCAGAAAAAACGGTTTGTCGCGAAGCAGCGGATGGGTGACAATATTTTTGAAAGCCTCCATCCCGATGCTTCCCTCACCCAGGCGTTCATGCCTATCTTTGTTTGAATGAAAAGGCGTCTTGCTGTCATTTAAATGCAAGGCCTTTAGACGGTTTAGTCCCACAACGCGGTCAAATTCTTCCAAAACCGCGTCCAAATGACCCGCGATGTCATATCCCGCGGAAAAAATGTGGCAGGTATCGAGGCATACCCCGATGTGTTCGGCGTATTGGGCACCGTCGATAATAGCCCGCAGCTCGGAAAAATCCCGGCCGATTTCGCTTCCCTTACCGCTCATAGCCTCCAATAGAACCGTCGTCGTTTGATCCTCCCACATCACCTCGTTTAATATCTCCGTGATGAGACCGATGCCCGTATCGGCGCCTTGTCCGACGTGAGAGCCCGGATGGAAATTGTAAAGAGAACAAGGCAATATCTCCAACCTTTCCAAATCCTCTCTGAAAGCCCGACGGGCAAAATCTCTGGTATCGGGATTTTTGGATGCCATATTCAGTGTATAAGGCGCGTGAGCGAGCAGCGAGACTAACGCTCCCGAATCCACTTGATCCCGAAGGGCTTCAACATCTTTAGGATTTAAAGCCCTGACCGAACCGCCTCTTGGGTTTCTGGTGAAAAACTGAAAGGTATTAGCCCCGACAGATAGCGCTTCCTCCGCTGCCCGGGCATATCCTCCCGCAATGGATACATGAGGTCCGATAATGAGTGTCATATTATCTCCGTATTTTAATAAGAGTGTGTGACGGGCTTAAGCTTCGGCATATTGATAAAACATCAAGGCCAAAAAATATACTACTTTGCCATGTTTGATTATTACCTCACTGTTTTTAATTTGATTGATAAACAGCATCTGTCTTGGCATAAGCCGGTAAACTCTGCACGTCACCATTTAAAAAACGACCGTATCATAACGATCGTTTGAGAAATTATGTATTATTTAAACATATATTTTTATTGTTAGTCAACATGGAACTTTGAAATTATTTTTAAAAAATAATGTTAGGCCAATCGGATTTTCCGCGTTTTAAAGCCGTTTGTTTGAATAATCTGACATTGTTTCCGTCAAATTTAGCGTATTGGCCGTATGTTATACAATTAGAACATTTGTAAAAATTTCGTCAAAACAATCAGTCAGACCAAACACAGGACGCATCCGGTATCGTTCCTTACGACTCATCGTCGAGCACGGCGTAGGCCTTGGCGATGTCATCATACCAGTCTGTCCCTTCTCTTATGGGCACAACAGCCGTCATCACATCGACAGGTACATCCAATGCCATATCTTGAATTGAAGCGTTGATGTGCTTTTTCATGCGCTTAACCACTTTATCCGCGTCCTGTTGATTTTGAATATGTCTGAGCATAAGAATAAAAGCTGTTCCTGCATAGCGGCCAACCAAATCTTCTCCGCGTATCCGAGAAGATATCGTTTGACCGATGGTTCTGATAACCGCATTGCTCTTTTCCATGCCGTAATTTTCATCAATGTTATTCAATCCGCTTATTTTAAACAGCACCAACACCATATCATCAAGGTCGGTCTCCTGATCGTCCATCATCATAGACAAACCCTTTTCAAAAGTCGTGCGGTCAATAACACCGGACACCTTATCAATGCGATATTCGTTGGTCATACGCACATCCCGAAGCTCAAGATGTCCAACGACATGGGTTTCGCCCTCAACATCAACATTCCGATAATAAGCGCGATTCCAATAATAGAGATCGTCCTGCGGATTTTTAATTAAAATTTCCGCTTCAAAATCATTACTTCTGCCGGATAGTGCCCAACGAAAAGTGCGCTCCGAACTGGGATGAACAAAGTCAATTTTGGTCTGACGGTTGAGATAATTGTCATAAATGCGTTCCACCGGCACCAGATTTTCGTGATGATACACATAGAACATTTCGTCCCTGTTGACATTATAATCAAAGGAAATGTGATTGGCGTTTTTGGCAATCGTTTGATAATGTCTGCCGACCCGCATATCCGCCGTTAAAGCGCTTAGTTCATCATCCATTGTCGTCAAAACCGTCAATGCCGTCGGATAACCGCTCACTGCAAGGGGATATGCCTTAATCAGCGCGCCGACGGTTTTATCTTTGAGCCGAATCCGCACCCATCCCATTCCTCCTTGTCCATGGTAAGCTTTTTTGATAAGCGTCCGGATTTTCGGTCTGTCCGATTCCGTATACCATCCAAAAAAATTATCTTTAAACTCTGCTTCCAGCAAATTATCATAACCAAAAAAGGTATAGTACCATCGATTGCGAAAAAGGGTTTTGATGTAATCGCCATCCGCTTCAAAAACGGCAACACCGAAAGGTAGGTCGGCATAAACCTGAAGGTTTTTTTCGATTTCCATATATTTATTGCGATTGACATTCTGTTTTAAAGCATCCTTTTGCATGTCTGCCCTCCAAATGACTATTTGAAATCAATTTCATATTTTAACATAATGCTTTGAAATGTACAAGGTAATAACGTAAACTTTTTCATCTGTTTTGTAAAATCGGTTTTGTCCATCAAACTAAAAGGTTAATGAGAATTTAATTTTTTATGGTATAATATAGCGTATCAAATACGGTTCATTTAAAATAAGGAGGACCTCAATGAAAAGAATTCAGAAATACGCACTCCCGGCTCTTGTTTTATGTCTGATGCTGCTGGCGCTGACAGGCTGCAATAATAAAGCTCCCGAACCTACCCCTTCGTTAAAACCTTATACCGGCTCAGACACTATCACAACATCTTTCGATTTTAAAAAGCTCAACACATCTGAAAAGTATGGCATCGGCACCAACGCCGACAACAAACCGATTACCGGAACCATTACCCTTTCAAGCGGCAGTGTTGATTTAAAAATTTATGACGCGGACAACAAAGTCGTTTACGAACAAGCCGGTATTTCCGCCACCACTAACGTGGAATACGTCGCTCCCAAAAAAGGCGGTTATATGATCGAAATCACCGGTCATGACGCCACTGGTAGCGGAAGCTTTACAGCGGACAGATAATCATAATATCGACAAATTAAGCCTTCATCGGTCTCGATGAAGGCTTTTTGATTGGCTTAAGCTAATCAAAAAACCGGCGCGATACACGTCGGCTTTTTTCTGATTTATAATGATTGAATCTTTCTGGATTTTATGATTACTCAAACGCGTGTAACGGTTAAAGCTGCTTCATGGCCATTTAAGTCCACGGTGTTTTCACCTTCGCCGGTTGTTAAACTGTCGGCCAGCGTTTCCGCACAAATCATTTCCGCGTTTTCGGCAATGGCCGAAGCGGCAACATCGTCGGCGGCATAAACCACATTGACGTGATCGGTGACATCAAAGCCCTGACGTTTACGCATATTCTGAATATGGGAAATGCATTCACGGGCAATGCCTTCAGCGGTGAGTTTTTCATCAAGGGCTGTATCCAAAATGGTAAAGCTGCTGCCGTCAGTGGCTACGTCATAACCTTCGCGGGCAGCAATTCGAATGTCGACCATTTCTGGTGTTACCTCAATAGTTTCATCTCCAACGGCGACAGGATAAGCTTTACCCGCCGAGGATGCCGCGACGAGAGCCGCCGCGTCAACACTTGCCATTGCTTTACCGAGCAGCTTGACTTTTTTACCGAGAATGGGGCCCGCCACTTTAAAGTTGGGCTTGACGGTATAATTGAGATAAGCGTTGAGATCATCTCTAAAATCAACGTTTTTGACATTAAGCTCTTCCAAAACCAGATCGTTAAGATCCAAAAGCACATCCTTATAGGCGGCATCGATAATCACGCGGGACAGCGGCTGACGGACTTTGATGCCGGCGTCTTCGCGGGCGGATCTGCCGAGGCTGACCAAATCCCGCACGAGATCCATCGGTTCTTCAACAGCATCGACAATGAGCGCGGTATCCGCCGTCGGATAATCCGCCAGATGAACGGATTCGGCACCAGTAAGGTTTTGGTAAATCTCTTCGGTGATATAAGGCGCGAAAGGCGCGCACAGACGGCAAAGACCTTCCAGCACTTCCCATGTGGTGCGGTAGACGGCTTTTTTGTCATCGTCCATTTCACCGCGCCAGAAACGGCGGCGATTGCGGCGAATATACCAGTTGGACAAATCGTCAGCCACAAAGTTCTGAATTTTGTGGACAGCTTTATTCATGTCATAAACAGCCATATCCTCAGTCACTTCGGCAACCAGACGGTTATATTTGGAGAGCAGCCAGCGGTCAATGACCGGGCGTTCACTGGCCGGAATATCGTACGACGCGGGATCGGCTCCGTCGGTGTTGGCGTAAAGCGCGAAAAAGGCGTAGGTGTTCTTGAAGGTATTAAAGAATTTGCTGACCACTTCTTTTAAGCCGCTTTCGTCAAAACGGGTGGGTGTCCACGCCGGCGACACATAAAGCAGATACCAGCGGAGAGCGTCCGCGCCGTAATCGTCAAAAAGGCGGAAGGGATCAACGGTATTCCCTTTGGATTTGGACATCTTTTGACCATCGGCATCCAACACAAGATCGTTGACGAGCACATTTTTGTAAGGAGACTTGCCTGTGACAAAGGTCGAAATGGCCAAAAGCGAATAGAACCAGCCTCGGGTTTGGTCAATGCCCTCACAGATAAAATCCGCCGGGAACTGATCTTTAAATTGATCCATATTTTCAAAGGGATAATGCTGCTGAGCAAAGGGCATCGAACCGGAATCAAACCAGCAGTCAATGACATCGGGAACGCGGGTCATGCGTCCGCCGCATTTGGGGCAGGTCAGGTGAACATCGTCCACATAGGGGCGGTGAAGCTCGATATCTTCGGAAATGTCTTCGATAGCCTTTTCGGCAAGTTCTTTTCGAGAACCGACGGAAGCAAGACCGCCGCAAGCTTCATCATCACAACGCCAAATGGGCAGAGGCGTTCCCCAATAACGGCTTCTGGAGATGGCCCAATCGTTGAGGTTTTCCAGCCAGTTTCCGAAACGTTTTTCACCGACATAAGGCGGATACCAGTTGACACCGTTGTTGTTTTCGATGAGCTTGTCTTTCAGCTTGGTGATTTCAATATACCAGCTGGGTTTGGCGTAATATACGAGAGGTGTTTTGCAGCGCCAGCAATGGGGATAATTGTGAAGGACTTTTTCTTTTTTGAAAAGCACATCCTGATCCTTGAGCCATTTGATGATCTCGATGTCCAGACCGTCTTCCATGACAAAATGACCTTTCCATGGCGTATCGGTATAGGCGCCGTCTTCGCCGACAGGTTTTAACACCGGCAGATTATACCGTCGGCCGACCTGGTAGTCGTCTTCACCGAAAGCGGGAGCGATATGGACAATGCCCGTACCGTCATCGGTGGTGACATAATCGGCGCATGTCACGAAGAACGCTTTTTCGTGGGCTTTAGGTTTGACAAAAGGCATGAGCTGATCGTACTCGATGTATTCTAAATCCTTGCCCTTCATCTCTTCGATGATTTCATATTTGTCTCCGAGCAGTTGATCCGCCAGAACCTTGGCGCAGATAAAGACATTGCCGTGGCTTTTTGCCTTGATATAATCAGCGTCGGGATTGACGCAAAGCGCTACGTTGGCCGCCAATGTCCACGGTGTTGTGGTCCAAACGAGGAAATACTCGTCGGCGTCTTTACGTTTGAAAGCAACGGTGACTGTGTTGGTCTTGATTTCCTGATAGCCCTGAGCCACTTCGTGAGAAGCCAAGCCCGTTCCGCAACGAGGGCAATAAGGCAGAATTTTATGACCTTCGTAAATATAGCCTTCGTTGAAGAAACGGTTTAAAATATGCCAGACCGATTCGATATAGTCGTTGTCCAACGTAATATAGGGGTTGTCGAGGTCGATGAAATACCCCATACGTTTGGTCATTTCCCGCCACATGGCTTCATAGCTGAAGACGGATTCTTTGCATTTTTGATTGAATTTATCAATGCCGTAGGCTTCGATTTCGGGCTTGTTATGAATGCCGAGCTGCTTTTCCACTTCGATTTCCACCGGCAGACCGTGGGTATCCCATCCTGCCTTTCGAAGAACGCGATGTCCGGTCATCGTGCGATGTTTACAAACCGAATCCTTTAAGGTGCGGGCGAGCACATGGTGAATGCCAGGTTTTCCATTGGCCGTCGGCGGCCCTTCATAAAACACAAAATTATCGCAGCCTTCCCGGTTTTCGATGGTTTTATTCAAAATATCCATCTCTTCCCATCGGGCGGCGATGGCCTGTTCCGTTTCTTTGACGGACTTGGTTGATAATTCTGAAAATTTAGTTGTCACTGATTACCTCCGTAATGACTGTAAATATACACGGCCGCTTCCTCGCGGCGATTCCGTATGCCGAAAACACAAAATTAACCTGTGATGCCAGACGGACCTGCCGACGTTTTAAAGATGAATAAGACACGATATAAACGCCGGATTGTCATCAACAAAAAAAGCCCCTCATCACATAGACAAGGGACGATAAATAACGATTTACCGCGGTACCACCCGCATTGAGCACGCGCATTGCGCACGAGCTCCGCTTCATTGACATTGATAACGAAGAGTCTCTCCGGAAAGGCCTGCGGGCATTTTTATCCGCCTTCGACCTTTCGGCTCAGAGGTGATCCGCATGAATGACGATAACAGGAATCTCTCACCAAAACGATCCCCTCTCTGCGAACGTCTTCTTCACACCGTCCTCGTCGGCGCCTTTTTTTTGTATGAAAAATGACACCCACATATTGTAACAGATAAATAATGAAAATCAAGCACTTTTAGACAAAGCGAAGCATCCTTTGCTTTTCAGCTTAAGGATGCCGAGTAAACACTTGATTCAATTACTCATATACCGGCTCCGCCATCGGTTCTGCGGGAGCCTGCTGTTCCGCCGGCACCTGTTGTTCTGCCGGACTTTGCACAGCGTCGCCCGGATTAGCTTCAGCTGTGGGCTGCGGCTGATTGTTGGGCTTGCGGTCATCTAATTGATGATGCTCGGCGTTGGGATCTTTAAAGCTGCCGCCGTTATGGGCTGATACCGTAATATAAAAAGCTCCGAGAACGAGCAAAAGCAACAATGCGGTTACAATCAATGATATGCCCCAACGCTTTCCCCGGCTCATATAAATTTTGCTTATCGGCTTCTGTTCTGCCATTTGATTTCTCCTTTGCGTCAAAACGCCGCAGTCGGCAAAACTTACGACAATTTATCAAAGCGATAAGTCCGAAGACCGATGGTAATCATATCGCCGGGAATAATCGGGACCATTTTGTGAGGCGCTAAATATTTTCCGTTTAACAAAACGCCGTTGGTCGATCCCAAATCCTCAATCACAAAGTTTCCGTTTTTCCGATCAATTTTAAAATGTTTTCGGCTGATGCCGCGGTCCAACATTTGATAATCGACACCGATATCGCTTTTTCCAACGATAAAAGGTGTCTTGGTCACCATACAAAGATCCTTCTGTCCAACCGGAGGATTTTGCCATTCAAGGGTCATCACTTCAAAGCCCGACACATCCGCCATGCCGATATCCGGCACGACACCGGTGATTTGCAAGTCGTCTTCTTCATCTATTGCGGCTTTGGCCTCATCGCTGACAATATCCGGTTTTTCCAGTTCATCGTCATCAGCTGTTTTGTCATAAATCTGACTGTCAGACACATCAAATACCGATTTGTCCCGCGGTAACGGCTCGGGTTCTTCCTCCGCCACTAACGACTCTTCCGGAACAAAGGCGTTGGCGTGCTGGCTTTCTTCGGAAAAATCTTCTTCCGCATCTTCCGTCGTTTCGGAGAAAGGCGCTTTTTCTTCCGGATGGTTACCCAAGATTGTGCTTATAACTGCACCGCCTTCACGGGCGTCAAGCACTTTGATTTTATCCCACAACAGACCTGCTGTTTGATTGATGTTTCCTGATTCAAAAGCCGCCATCATCGCCGCCTGTTCCGACTCGGAAAACAGACAGACATGACAGAATGTAAAACTAAGGCCGCCGATATCCAGCGTATCGCCGTCATTCATCAAGAAAAACACATCTTCCGTCAATAAATTGTGGTTTAAATGAACCCTTTTGCTACCGGGATAAACCCGGATTTCCCAATGATCGTCAACCAGTTTTAATTCAGCATTCAGCGGAGATAACCCGGCATCCCGGGTACTGAAATCGCAAAGCTGAGACTCACTGCCAATAAAAAAAGGTGATTTGATAAGCTGTATCCGCTCTCCTTCAGGCATCATTGTTAGGGACGCCGATTGAAATGCGTTCATGTCTCTCTCCTTTATGATTATCATAATTTTGATTTTGGTTTAATTTTATCGATACATTCTGCGGGCAAATATTAATCTCTCTTCCGAAGAAACCTGTAGGCAAAGCGTAACCTCGCTGCCAATACGATATTTCCACAACGTCGTTATCACTGCCCAACAGATCACAAGATAAACAATAATTGGTAAACTACAAATTACTCCGCGCCGCGCACCGGCGC
>CACZTE010000188.1 GCA_902784045.1 uncultured Eubacterium sp.
ACACAGAAGTTAAGCTCTTTAGCGTCGAAAGTACTCGGTGGGTGACTGCCCGGGAGGATAGAACGTTGCGGCGTCTTTTTTATTGCGCTTTTTGTTTGACGTGTTAACTTTTCTCGTTTATGTGTTATAGTTTACCGAGTCTTCTAAATTTCTTTTGTTATTCTTTTATACGTCTGGGATTTAGGGACATCCTTCATGAAAATTCTTGACACGTTTTTCGATTCAATTTATAATATATACTTGTGAACAAGACTGCCGGGTAATGCCCGGTTATTTATATTGAAGGGAAAAACAATGAGTACTGAAATCAATAACGAAATTTTGGTTACCCAAGCTGGCTATGACGCCATGATCGCCAAACTGGCCGAAGAAGAAGAGAACCAAAAGGAAATCACGGAACGTATCAAAGACGCGCGGTCTTTTGGTGACTTAAGCGAAAACTCCGAATATGAGGAAGCCCGCAGGGATCAAGGCATTGTTGCCGGACGCATCGCGGATTTAAAATCCAAAATTAACCGCGCCCGAATTGTCTCTGACGATGAGGTATCTACCGACACGGTGGGCATCGGCAGTGTGGTAAAGGTGCATAATATCAGTCGCAATAAGGTAATGGAATATCGCATTGTGGGTTCGACGGAAGCCGATGTCAAAAACGGCAAGCTTTCCAACGAATCCCCGGTGGGTAAAGGTCTAATCGGCGCCAAGGCGGGGGATACCGTTACTGTTGAAGTGCCGGCCGGCATTGTGGAATACGAAGTTTTGGAAATCAGTCGATAGGAGTTTAGCATTGACAGAACAAAATTTAAACGAAGTTTTAAAAGTACGCCGCGAAAAATTACAAAGACTGCGGGACGAAGGAAACGATCCCTATCTGATTACCAAATTTGACGTGACGGCTTATGCCAAGGATATCAACGAAAAATTTGATGAATATGAAGACAAATCGGTTTCCGTGGCCGGCCGCATTATGGCCAAGCGCGGTCAGGGCAAAGTCGGTTTTTATGATCTTTTAGACAGCACGGACCGAATCCAGCTTTTCCTTAAAAAGGATCTGGTGGAAAACTACAACCAGATTAAAAAATGCGATATCGGTGATATTGTCGGTGTTAAAGGCGAAGTCTTTAAAACCAAAATGGGCCAGATTTCCATCCGTGTTTTGGAAATTACGCTGCTTTCCAAATCTCTTCAGGTGCTTCCTGAAAAATATCATGGTCTGAAGGATATGGATTTACGTTATCGTCAGCGTTATGTGGATCTCATTGTTAATCCCGAAGTGCGGGATGTCTTTAAAACTCGCTCGCGCATTATCACGGAAATCCGCGCCTTTTTGGATGAACGGGGATTTTTGGAAGTGGAAACACCGGTGCTCAATAATTTAGCCGGCGGCGCTAACGCCCGTCCGTTTATCACGCATCACAACGCGCTTGACATTCCGATGTATCTTCGCATCGCTTTGGAGTTGCCTTTAAAACGGTTGATTGTCGGCGGTTTTGACAAGGTGTATGAAATCAGCCGCGTTTTTCGAAACGAAGGCATGGACGCCACTCACAATCCCGAATTTACGCTTCTTGAAACTTATGAGGCCTACGCGGATTATAACGATGTGATGGACATGGTCGAAGCCTTGTATGACCGTCTGGCGAATACCATTAAAGGTACGACGGATATCGAATTTGACGGCCACGCCATTTCTCTGGCGGCGCCTTTTAAACGCGCCCGCATGGTGGATTTGGTCACTGAACATACCGGCGTCAATTTTGATGCCATCACGGATGTGGATGAAGCCCGCGTCAAAGCCGAAGCCCTCGGCGTGGATGTGGAAGACCTTCACAGCGTTGGTGAAATCATTGCCGAAGTGTTTGACGCGACGGTGGAAGACAAGCTGATCCAGCCGACGTTTGTGACCATGCATCCGGTGGAAATTTCGCCTTTGGCCAAAAAATCACCGGAGGATCCACGCTATACGGAACGTTTTGAACTTTATATTGCCGGCGCTGAATGCGCCAATGCATTCTCCGAGCTTAATGATCCTATTGACCAAAAGGAACGCTTTATGGCCCAGGTGGCCAAAAAAGAAGAAGGCGATGATGAAGCCCATCCTTATGACGCCGATTTTATCAACGCCTTGGAAGTCGGTCTGCCGCCGACAGGAGGTCTTGGCATCGGCATTGACCGTTTGGTGATGATTTTGACGGGACAGCATAGTATCCGCGATGTTATCTTGTTCCCGACAATGAAACCCCAGGACTGAAAAAACGGCGGTATGAAGCTATTTTATTAATAAAAGTCAGATAAAAATACACCATTTTACACCCAAAATACACCCAAATAATTTAAGGTGAAAAGTGCTATTAATTGGAGAGAATGACGCTCGCGCGTTGTTCTCTTTTTCAATGCTGTTTTGTTTTCTTTTTCCCGTAAAGTATTTTAGCAAAATACGTGGTAATAATTTAGATGAGTATGACGCTTGTCTTTCAATTGCCCGGGAAATGATGTATAATATTATTTGACATTAAGGAAAACGCTGCCTTCATATAAAATGAAGCGCCGGGTTTCCCAAATTAATCAGAACAGGGTGAGAATGATATGAGCAATAAAGCGTTTGCCTCAGCGAATCAAAATAATGGATTGATGAGATACTTTACGCCCATCAAAATCTGGGCATTGGCTTTCGGCTGTGTCATCGGCTGGGGCTCTTTTGTGATGCCCGGAACGACATTTTTGCCGGATGCCGGTCCTCTCGGAACGACCATCGGGATTGTCATCGCAGCTGTCCTGATGTTAATTGTCTGTTTCAATTACGCTTTTCTCTCGCAGCGTATGTCCGTTGACGGCGGATCATATGCCTACACCAAAAAACTTCTGGGCATTGACCACGCGTTTTTCGCGGTTTGGGCTCTTGCCTTGGCCTATATTTCGCTTCTATGGGCGAACGCGACCGCCTTTGTATTAATCGGTCGGTTTTTTCTCGGTAATGTGTTGCAATGGGGATTTCATTATACGATTGCCGGATATGATGTTTATCTGGGAGAAATCGTCGCGACGATTTTCATTCAGGTGGTGTTCGGGCTTTTGATTTGCTACGCGAGAAAAGTAGCGGTTGCTTTGCGCACAGTGCTGGCGGTCGGCTTGTTTGTGTTGGTTGCCGTATTGTTCGCGGGGATTTTTCTTGCCAGTCAAGGCGCTGTGTCGTTTACGCCGTATTTTTCAACCGGGGAGCCGGTAGGCATGCAGATTCTCAATATCGCCATTTTGGCGCCTTGGCTGTTTGTGGGATTTGAAACGGTCAACCATATTCGTCAAAAGGAAGGCTCCTCTCGGAAAAAGGTGTTTATTTGCGCGGGCATTGCGATTTTTACGGGCATGCTTGTGTATGTGATGCTGACGTTAATCGGCGCATCCGGCACACCTGCCGGCTTTGCGAGTTGGATGGATTATGTGGCGGGTATCGGTCGCCTTTCGGGGTTTGAAGCGATGCCGGTTTTGTACAATGTAGGGCGCGTTTTGGGCGTCTGGGGGATTCGTTTGATCGGCTTGACGGTCATTTGCGCGCTGTCAACCAGTGTGCTGGGTTTTTATCACGCCGCCGCGAAGGTTTTGGTAACCATGGCGGATGATAAATTGCTCCCCGGTTGGGTTGGAAAAGTACACGAAGACGGCACGCCGCGCAACGCGATTTTGGCGCTGATGCTGATTTCTTTGCCGGTTCCTTTTCTTGGCCGGACCACCGTCGGATGGAATGCCGATGTCTCCACCCTCAGTGTGGCCATTGTCTATGCCTATATTTCAATTTGTACGTTAATCATGGCCAAAAAGGAAAACAACCGGCTCGGCCGCGTGACGGGGATTTTGGGGATTGCCGTCTCGGTGTTGGTGATGTTTTTTCTGTTGGTCCCCAATATATTTTCGACAAACGCTCTGGCGACGGAATCATATTTTATGCTTGCCGCGTGGAGTTTGGTCGGCCTTATGTTTTACTGGTTGCTGTTCACCCGGGACAAACATCATCGGTTCGGGCAATCGACCATTATGTGGATTATGATGCTGTTCCTGCTGTTTTTCTCGGCCATTGTCTGGGTGCGTCTGAATACAGAGGATATACTTTTTAAAAGCAAGGATGCGATTGCCGCCACGTTATCCCATAATACGCTGGTGCTGATGGCGGTGACGATTATCGCTCTTGGCATCATGTTCAGCATGTTTACGACGCTTCTCAAGCGCGGAAAAACAAACGAATCGGAAAGGGCCCGCGCGGAGCGCGAAAAATCCGAGGCTGAGGCCAGCAGCAACGCGAAGACAGCATTTCTTTTTAATATGTCTCATGACATCCGGACGCCGATGAACGCGATTATCGGTTATACGAATATCGCACGGCGCGAGGGCATCAGCGAAACGGAAATGCGCGGTTATCTTAAAAAGATTGACGCTTCGAGCCATCATCTTTTGTCGTTGATTAATGATTTGCTGGAAATGAGCCGCATCGAGAGCGGAAAGATGGAATTGGAGCCCGTTCCGGCGGATCTCAACAAGACATTCCGTGAGGTTGAGGATATGTTTGCCACGCAGATGGCGGAAAAACATATTGATTTTAGCGTTGATACCGACGGTATTCGCGACAGTCAGGTGATTTGCGATAAGAACCGGTTTAACCGCGTGCTTTTGAATCTGATTAGCAATGCCTATAAGTTTACGCCGGAGGGCGGCGAAGTTGCTGTGATTGCCAGACAGATTGACACGGACACCAACATTCAAATCGGGCAATACAATATTCGTGTGAAGGACACGGGCATCGGTATGACGCCGGAATTCGCGGAGAAGGTTTTTGTGGCCTTTGAACGAGAGCGCAACAGCACGGTGAGCGGCATTCAGGGGACCGGCCTTGGGATGGCCATTACCAAGAATATTGTCGATTTGATGGGCGGAACGATTGAGGTGATTACCGCGCCCGGTGAAGGTACGGAGTTTGTGATTAATATGGCGATGGATCTTCAGCCCGTTTCGGAAGCGTCGGAAGCGGCGCCGGCAGAGGTGAAGGCTGACGATACACCGATTGATTTTACCGGAATGAAGCTGCTTTTGGTTGAGGATAATCTGGTCAACCGAGAAATAGCGACGCTGATTTTGGAGGAAAATGGCTTTGTGCTGGACTGCGCGGAAAACGGGCAGGTCGCGCTTGATAAGGTTTCGGCTTCCAAGCCCGGCGATTATGACGCGGTGCTGATGGATATTCAAATGCCGATTATGAACGGTTATGATGCCACTAGAGCCATCCGCGTGTTGGATGATCCGGAGCTGGCGGCTATTCCGATTATCGCGATGAGCGCCAACGCTTTCAGAGAGGATGTAAAGGCGGCGGAGGATGCCGGTATGAATGGCCATATTGCCAAGCCCATCAATGTGCCGGCGATGCTCGAAACCTTGTCGAAGGTGCTCAAAGGGCGACAGCAAAAAGGGTGACGGCAATCTTTCGCGAGACAAGGAAGACATTCTGAGTTTTTTGGCAATAATTTGAGTCAACAGACATCTGTTTTGGCAGGTGTCTGTTTTTGTCTGTCCCGCCTGCACATTTTCCCATAAAGGTCTTTGGCGCTTTTGTAGTATAATACATTGAAAAGAATCTGACGGAGGCATACCAATGAGAAAAGACAGAGTCGCGGCGTTTACCGACGCCGTTTTGGCCATCATCATGACGATACTCGTCCTGGAACTGAAAAAACCCGAATCGCTGACGATTGAAGCGCTTTGGAATTTGCGCTTCAGCTTTTTTTCCTACGCTTTGTCCTTTTTCTGGCTCGGCTCCATGTGGATTAATATTCATAACGAATGGGAGAGCATCGACAGAATTAATTCCAAAACCTTGTGGATTGTGTTGCTGTTGTTGTTTTTCTGCTCGATGATTCCCTACGCGACGGATCTGGTCAGCGGGGATTTTTCCAACAAGCTGGCCCAGGGATTTTACGGCGTGTTTGTCATTCTGGTGACTTTGGCCAACATCGCCTTAAGCGTGGTGCTGCAGGAGGAGAACAGCCATAACGCCAAACCGACGGACGTTATGAAAAAAAGAAGAACGTTGCTCTGGATTGATGTCGGCATCAAAATTGTAGGGCTGATGATTGCCCTGACCGTCTATCCGCCGACAATGATGTTAAGCGTCATCGTTTCCGCGGGGATGCTCATGATCGGCATTCGCGTGTTCAAACTCGATTGGGATCATATGGAGGCGTGACGGGACAAAGCGGTTGAAGCGGCAATTATCACAGAAAGACAGATCCGAAGGCGCCGTAGAAATTTATCAGATTTCGCGGGACTTTCGCTCTGACGGCGCGAGACAAGGCCGGCTTATCGACAATAATTATTGTGTGTGTTTGCCAAGTTTGCCTCGTTGTGTTGCGGCTGCCCGTCGAGTTTGCTATTGTTTTGACAAATCGATGGAGGATTTTTGTTGATTGCCCTGTATCAGTATTGCTGACCGTCCATCTGTTGTTTGATTTTGCCAAAAATGGCTAAAGCGTCATTTGCCTAACAGTCATTTATTGAATTATCGGCTGGATTATGATAAAATGTATACATAAGCGCGTCTTGCCGGAAAGGAAGCGGCGAGGTTTGCACAACGCGCGGATGATGTGTTTTTTATCATCGGATGAATCCATTGATGCTTGTTACGATAAATGAGGTGTGGCGCGCGAGACATACGCGCGGAGGAGGATTATCGTGAAGGAACAATCAGCGGCCGGCAATCAATCATCACAATTGCAGCCTTATCTCTCGCCGATGGCGGTTTGGGCATTATCGGTGGGCTCGGCCATCGGCTGGGGCTCTCTTGTGGTGACAGGGAGTACCTATCTCGCGCAGGCAGGACCGATGGGTTCGGTTTTGGGGCTTTTGGTGGGGATGGTTTTGATGCTGATGGTGGCTTACAATTATCATTGTCTGGCCAACCGCTATCCCGGCACCGGCGGCCTCTATAATTACGTGAAGTATATCTTTGGGTATGACCGGGCTTTTTTGGTGGCGTGGTTTATGTTTTTGGTCTATATCGCGATTTTCTGGGCCAATGCCACGAGCATTCCGCTGTTTGCGCGGTATTTTCTGCAAAGTGTGTTCAGCTTCGGTTATCTCTACACGATTTTCGGCTATGATGTGTATTTGGGTGAAGTGGTGATCACCATCGCCGTGATGGCCGCTGTGGGGCTTTTGTGCATTAAGAGCAAGCGGATAACGGCCACCAGCATGGTGGTGATGGCATTGGTGTTTACCATCGGGATTTCGATTTGTTTTGCCGTCGCCATGGCGGGGCACCATCAAGCGGGGATCAGCATGGATCCCGCCTTTATTCCGGATGTGAGCGCTGTGCGCCAAGTGATGCTCATCGCCTTTATCTCGCCCTGGGCGTTTATCGGTTTTGAGAGCGTGACCCATTCCGCCGCGGAATACCGGTTTGAACATAAGAATATTTTCCGCGTTTTGGTGATTTCGCTGGCGGTGACGACGGCGCTGTATATTTTTGTGATTTTGCTGAGTGTCTCAGCCTATCCGGAGGGGTGCTCGAGCTGGCTTGATTATATCAGCCGGTTAAACGAGTTTGAGGGCATCGCGGGACTGCCCGCGTTTTACGCTGCCAACCATTATATGGGGCCGGCCGGGGTGTATATTTTGATGGCCGCGCTTCTGGCGCTGGTGTTGACCAGTTTGATCGGGATGCTGCGTACCTTAAGCCGCCTGTGTTACGCGGTGGCGCAGGACGGCATTTTACCCAATCGATTCTCGAAGCTAAACGATAAACAAATTCCGGTGAACGCCATTTTGCTGGTGCTCGGGATTTCCGTGTTTATTCCCTTTTTGGGGAGGACGCCCATTGGCTGGATTGTGGATACGACGACCATTGGCGCGACGATTCTCTACGGATTCGCGGCTTTGGCTGTTTTCAAGGTTGCCCGTCAGGAAAAGCTGAAGGCAGGCCTTTTGACCGGTGGGATTAGCGCTGTGTTTTTCGGGGTTTTTCTGGTGGTGATGGTGCTGCCGGAAATTTTCTCGGGCGTCGCTTTGGAAACGGAGACGTATGTGCTTTTGGCGGTGTGGTCGCTGCTGGGGTTGATTTTTTTCAACTGGGTTATTCAAAAGGACCACGCCCGCAATTTCGGGAAGGCTATTATTGTCTGGATCGCTTTGCTGGCTTTTATCGTTCTGATGTCGATGACGCTGGCGGACCGCATGAACGCCACCCGGGAAAACGCGGTCATGGACGACGTTCAGTATTATATGACGCATCAAAAGGAGGACCGCAATTTGGCGGGGGTGTCGCCGGAGGAATTTATCAATGTTCAGCGCGTCCGGCTGCTTGCGGCGGATAACGGCAGTTTTCTGCTTATCCTGGGGCTGTTCAGTATTTCGTTTGTGGTGTTGATTATCAATTACCGGACGATGCAGAAATGGGAGCTTAAGGCCGCCGCGGAGCGCGACCACGCCAATACCATCGCCAATACGGACCCGCTGACCGGTGTGAAGAGCAAGCACGCTTTCGCCGTGGAGGAGGGCAGAATGGAGACGCAGATTGTGGACGGCGAGGCAGAGGATTTCGCCGTGGTGGTTTGCGATGTCAACGGTCTGAAGCATATTAATGATACGCTCGGGCACAAGGCCGGGGATGAGTATATCCGCTCTGCCTGCCATTTGTTATGCGATTTTTACGCGCACAGCCCCGTTTTCCGTGTCGGCGGCGATGAGTTTGTCGTGGTGCTTAAAGGACGGGATTTTGAGGATCGCGACACGATTTTTAAAGACATTAACGCGCGTATTGAACAGAATTTGAAAGACGGCAAGGTTGTCATTTCCGTGGGGATGTCGGATTATGATCAGGCGGCTGACGCGTCGTTCCATGAGGTGTTTAAGCGGGCTGATGATTTGATGTATCAGCGCAAGATGGAACTGAAGAGCATGGGCGCGGTGACGCGGGAGTAGTGTTTCGCGTGTGGAAGCTGTTCGCTCTGGCGGAGGCTTGTCGATGCCGGCAGAGTTTCGCGGGTCGGATTAATGATGAATAGTTAAGTGAGCGATAAGCGGACGAACCCTTCGTGCGTTGCACTCTCGGGTTCTACGGACATTCGCACCCGAGCTATCGCTCTATGTGCTCATGTCCGTTGCCTTGTCAAATGCCTGTATGCGCTTTTGTGCAAGCACAGCGCGCACACAGTCGCTTGACAAGGGCTTATCGCTCATAATGAATAATTAATAGTTAATAATTCTGGTTAAAACTCGGCCGAGCCGAGTTTTTTATTGGACTTTTGCTGTCCGTCTTTGGGGGGCTTAGCGCCCTTGGCGCCCTTGTTTTGAGACACGCGAGCTTTTCGCATGAGAACCCCTTCGTCAATCTACGGCGCCACTGTTTTGAGGCTCTCCATCTTTTCACGAGCGGGAGGATGTTGTTTCTCGGGAGGTGAGCGATACGCGGACGGATTGCTTCGCGTTTCACGCTCTCGCAATCCTACGGCCATTCGCACTCCGAGCGTTCGCGCTACATGCTCATGTCCGTTGGCCTTGTCCAATGTTCATCCGCCCTTATACGCAAGCGTAACGGCGTCTGTCCATTGACAAGGGCTTATCGCTCAAATAATTC